>DAOVJZ010000173.1 GCA_030632035.1 Granulosicoccaceae bacterium
GGTTGGTGGAAGGTTCAGAAACCATGAAGCAGTTCGGTATGATGCACGGCATTGCCGCTGTTCTTTTCCTGATAAACAGTATTGCAGGGTTGGTATTGGTTATAAATTCTGCCCACAAGAATTGATGTCAGAAAATTTAACGCGACCCAATTTAGTTGTTATATAGAAAATTAATTTTTATTAAACAATAAGTTACAGACTGAAATCAATTACTATTTAGTAGAAAATGTCTTTGTTTTTTGTCAGCATTTTTTACGATTTAACTTACCAAGCAAATAATTTCCTGTTAACCACATGAAAAACAAAACAATATTATTTTGGTATAGATATTGCATGTGTGTAATATTAAAGGAATGTCGTATTACCTTTGTAATGAAGAATTAGAGGAAGTGAGTTGTGCGAATTTTATTCAAGAGTGTAGTAAGTCTTTTATTTTTATCTTTTGTTGCTCAAGTCCAAGCTTATTCATTGAGCTTTAGCTGTGTACCCAATATGGATAGTATTGATTCCACAGATTGTGGGATTGGTGAAGCCCAATTTTCAGCTGATGTGATCGATTATGGTAGTAATCAGGTTCTATTTAATATTATCAATGCTGGACCAGCACAATCCGAGATAGCAGGCGTTTATTTTGATGATGGCGCTTTGCTCGACGCGATTGCCTTAATAGTTAATATGACTGGTATTAATTTTGTGCAGTCTAGCAGTGGTTCTCCTGCCAGCTTGCCGGGTGGGGAGCAACTATCTCCAGTATTTGAGACAACAGCCTCTTTTACCACTGTCGCAGTTAATCCCCAACCTCATAATGGTGTGAGTGAATTTGAGACCTTGGGTATTGTTTTTGATCTACAGACAGGGTTAAGTTTTGGAGACGTATTGACGGATCTGGAAACTGGTGTACTGCGTATTGGTTTGCATGTCATTGATTTTTCAGATACGGGAAGTGAAAGTTTTGTGAACGCGAGTCCTGTACCTGTGCCAGCGACAATCTGGTTATTTGGTTCAGGTTTGATTGGATTGATTGGGTTTGCCAAAAAATGTAAATAATCTCTCCTTCAAATCAGTTTATTCAAGCCCCGAATCGGGGGCTTTTTGTTTCAGGAAGGTTATTTACCGGGCAATTTAATCACCGGTTTTTTTGCTTTCCGATAGATGATGGCAGTATGACCAATAATTTGTACCAGTTCACTTTTTGTTTTTTCACTGATTTGTTCGGCGGTTTCTTTTAACTCATCCCGATCACCGGTATTGATTTTTATTTTAATCAGTTCGTGATGTTCTACCGCATTTTCAATTTCACCAATTACACCTTCAGTCAGGCCGGCAGAACCGAGCATAACGACAGGCTTGAGGTGATGCGCTTTTGAGCGCAAATAACTATTTTGTTTTGATGTCAGAGGCATAGGAATCTTATTCGAGTATAATTAAATCAGGTTGGAAAACACGTATTCTATCATGGCACGGTCCAAAACAAGTAAAAGCTGGCTCAAAGAGCATTTTGATGACTACTACGTCAAACAGGCGCAGAAAGACGGTGTCCGCTCGCGCGCTGTTTATAAGCTGAAGGAGATTCAGGAGAAGGACAGGGTTTTGAAGCAAGGCATGAAAGTGGTGGATCTGGGGGCTGCTCCCGGTGGCTGGTCCCAATATGCCTCATCAGTGATTGGGGAGAAGGGCAATATTATTGCGCTGGATATTCTGGAAATGGCACCCCTGCCAGATGTGACCTTTATTCAGGGTGATTTCACCGAAGATGCGGTATTAGAGCAACTCCGAGCTGCGGTGCAGGGGGAGTGTATAGACCTTGTAATGTCAGATATGGCCCCCAATATAACAGGAGTAGATTCTGTTGATCAGCCCCGTTCTATGTATCTTGTTGAATTGGCTCTGGATTTTGCCAAAGAGGCATTATGCGATGGCGGAAGTTTGCTAATGAAGGTATTTCAGGGTGAGGGTTACGATGCCTTTTACCGAGATTTACGTAATGATTTCAGCAAGGTAACGACACGCAAGCCCAAGGCTTCCAGACCCAGAAGTCGTGAGGTTTATGTGCTGGCAAGAGGCTACAATGTGTAGTAGCTTATTGATTTACGGGAATCTATTTTTTTCCCCAGCCTGCCGATACAGTCCGGAGTAGCGGTAAGGAAAATTAAACCGGTTTTTCTCTAAAACAGAAGAGGTAATGGAAGTTGAACGATCTCGCTAAAAATCTGGTGCTCTGGATTATTATTGCAGTAGTGCTGATGTCAGTTTTTAACAACTTTGGTCCACGCCAGCGTGCTGTGGCTCAGGTTGAGTATTCCCAGTTTATTGCTGAAGTTAAAAAGGGACAAGTTCAACGCGTCACGATAGAAGGACGTTCCATTCATGGTGTGCGCCAGAGTGGTGAAGAATTTTATACTTACAGCCCGGGTGATCCAGGGCTGGTCAGCGACCTGATTAAACATGGTGTGCAGTTCAGTGCCAAGCCGCCTGAGCAACAGGGCGTATTGATGCAGATATTTATTTCCTGGTTCCCGATGTTGTTGCTTATCGGTGTCTGGATTTTCTTTATGCGCCAGATGCAAGGCGGTGGCGGTGGTCGTGGCGCCATGTCATTCGGCAAGAGTCCTGCGCGTCTGCTTGGTGAGGATCAGGTTAAGGTGAATTTTTCTGATGTGGCAGGTGTCGAAGAGGCCAAGGAAGAAGTTGCAGAATTAGTTGAGTTTTTACGTGATCCGGGCAAGTTCCAGAAACTGGGTGGCAAGATTCCGCAAGGCGTCTTGATGGTGGGCAGTCCTGGTACAGGTAAAACACTACTTGCGAAAGCGATTGCAGGTGAAGCCAAGGTACCTTTCTTTACGATTTCCGGTTCCGACTTTGTTGAAATGTTTGTTGGTGTGGGTGCATCACGTGTGCGCGATATGTTTGAACAAGCCAAGAAACATGCGCCCTGCATTATCTTTATTGATGAGATTGATGCGGTTGGTCGTCAGCGCGGTGCTGGTCTGGGTGGCGGTCACGATGAGCGTGAACAAACACTGAACCAGTTGCTGGTTGAGATGGATGGTTTTGAAGGCAATGAAGGTGTGATTGTCATTGCCGCCACTAACCGTCCTGATGTACTTGATCCAGCATTATTACGTCCCGGACGCTTTGATCGTCAGGTGGTTGTGCCATTACCTGATGTACGTGGTCGTGAACAGATTCTTAAGGTACACATGCGCAAGGTACCAATGGGTGATGATGTAAATGCATCTATTATTGCACGTGGTACTCCTGGTTTTTCCGGTGCAGATTTAGCGAACCTTGTTAATGAAGCTGCCCTGTTTGCCGCACGTGGTAACAAACGTACTGTGGATATGAATGAGCTGGAAAAAGCCAAAGACAAGATCATGATGGGTGCGGAACGCCGCTCGATGGTCATGAGTGAAGATGAGAAGAAGCTTACTGCCTATCATGAAGCCGGTCATGCAATTGTTGGTCGTATGGTGCCTGAACACGATCCGGTTTATAAGGTAAGTATTATTCCACGTGGTCGTGCATTGGGTGTGACTATGTTTTTACCGGAAGAAGACCGTCACAGTTATAGCAAGAAACGTTTGGAGAGCCAGATATCCAGTTTGTTTGGTGGTCGTATTGCCGAAGAATTAATTTTTGGTCCCGATGCGGTAACAACGGGTGCATCGAATGATATTCAACGCACTACCGAGTTTGCACGTAACATGGTTACCAAGTGGGGGCTATCTGATCGCCTGGGTCCAATGACATATTCTGAAGAAGAGGGTGAAGTATTCCTTGGTCGCTCAGTAACAAAACACAAGGAAGTCTCGGATGAAACTTCTCATATTATTGATGAAGAAATTCGTTCTATTGTAGATCGCAATTACAAACGTGCAGAACAGATATTAACCGACAATGTAGACAAACTGCACAAGATGGCCGAGGCTCTTATCAAATACGAAACAATCGATAATAATCAGATTACCGATATAATGGACGGCAAGGAACCACGTCCACCAAGTGACTGGAATGATAGCGATACACCAGATGATACATCTGCAACACCGGGGAAAAAAGAATCCAAGGGTGATGGCAAAATAGGTGGTCCAGCCGGACAACACTAA
>DAOVJZ010000157.1 GCA_030632035.1 Granulosicoccaceae bacterium
AGCATAATGGAGTGATAGTCGTCATGATCTTTTTCAAATTTTTCTACATGTCCTTCAATATCAATACCGGCAGTCACAACAAAGGCACCGACATAATCTTCCAGACCGGAATCTTTCGGAGCAACAAAGTCAGCTAGACAACGGTTGGGTTTGCCAGCTGGGCGTTCAGTTTGCTGACGCAGGTGATGTAATATCAGCTTGTTGCCATCCACCGTTGTTTCAATATCATCATCATTGATTTGATTGGCCGGGAAGAAACCGATCACGGCTCTGGCCTTGAGCCATTTTTCATCAACGATTTGTTTCAATAGTTTTTTTGCATCGGCCAATAGGTTTTTGGCCTCTTCACCCTTTTCAGCATCATCCAGAATTTTTGGATAACTGCCTTTAAGCTCCCATGTATGGAAGAAGGGTGTCCAGTCGATGTAATCAGTCAGTTCTTCCAGTGAATAGTCATCGAATACTTTAGTACCCGTAAATGTTGGCTTAACGGGTTTGAAAACAGACCAGTCAATTTTCAGTTTATTATTACGTGCCTGTTCTAATGTTAGCCACTTTACCTGTGTACGGCGGTTGGCGTAGCTATCACGTACCTTTTCATATTCTTCACTTAATTGTTTAACGAAGTCCTGTTTAGTGCTTTCACCGATCAGGTTTTGTGCAACACCAACGGCGCGTGAGGCATCTTTCACCCAAACTGTACCGTGATTATAATGAGGATCAATCTTGACTGCTGTGTGTGCCTTGGACGTAGTTGCACCACCGAGCATAAGTGGGACTTTAAAATCAAGGCGATTCATTTCCTTGGCGATGTGCACCATTTCATCCAGTGAAGGGGTAATCAGGCCAGACAGACCAATAATATCAACATTGTGTTTTTTGGCTTCATCCAGAATCTGGTTGGCCGGTATCATGACACCCATATCAATGACTTCAAAGTTATTACATTGCAGTACCACACCAACAATATTTTTTCCGATGTCATGTACGTCACCTTTAACCGTGGCCATCAGAATTTTTCCAGCCGATTGAGATTTACCATCTTTTTCAGCTTCAACAAACGGGATCAGGTGCGCCACGGCCTTTTTCATGACACGCGCGCTCTTGACCACCTGCGGCAAGAACATTTTACCGGCACCGAACAGATCACCGACCACATTCATGCCATCCATCAACGGACCTTCAATGACATGAATGGGCCGTTCAGCGTTCAGTCGGGCTTCTTCGGCATCTTCTACGACAAAGGTATCAATGCCTTTGACCATGGCGTGTTCAATACGCTTGGCTACCGGCAGGGAGCGCCATTCCTGATCTTCTTTTTTGTCTTCAGTTTTACCATCACCTCTATACTTGTCAGCGATTTCCAGCAGTCGCTCAGTTGCATCAGGGCGACGATTTAGCACCACGTCTTCTACATATTCACGTAGTTCTTCTGATAGATCATCATAAACAGCAAGCTGAGCGGAATTTACAATACCCATATCCATACCGGCTTTGATGGCATGATATAAAAACACAGAATGGATTGCTTCACGCACAGGGTTATTACCACGGAATGAAAATGATACATTGGAGACACCACCGGATATCATTGCATGTGGTAGTGTGTTTTTGATCTCACGTGTGGCTTCAATAAAATCGACACCATAGTTATTGTGTTCTTCAATACCCGTCGCCACAGCGAAGATGTTGGGGTCAAAAATAATATCTTCAGGCGGGAATCCTACCTGTTCGGTTAGAATTTTGTAGGCACGGGTACATATTTCAATCTTGCGTTCTTTCGTGTCGGCCTGACCGACTTCATCAAACGCCATTACGATGATAGCGGCACCATAACGACGACACAGGCGCGCATGTTCAATAAATTTATCTTCACCTTCTTTTATCGAAATGGAATTAACAATGCCTTTTCCCTGGATACACTTGAGGCCGGCTTCCAGAATTTCCCATTTACTGGAATCCACCATCACAGGAACACGTGCAATGTCCGGTTCGCTGGCAACCAGATTTAAAAAACGGGTCATGGCGGCAACGCCATCCAGCATGCCCTCATCCATGTTTATATCAATGACCTGTGCACCGGCCTCGACCTGATCACGTGCAACATCCAGTGCCGTGTCATAGTCTTCTTCAATAATCAGGCGTTTGAAACGGGCAGAACCCGTAACGTTGGTGCGTTCACCAACATTCACAAACAATGAATCTACCGTGATGTTACAGGGTTCAAGACCAGACAAACGCGTAGTGTGATCTTCCGGATTAGGTACACGAGGCTTGTATTGCTTAACCTTATTGGCAATGGCTGCAATATGATCTGGCGAAGTACCACAACAGCCGCCCACGATATTGACCAGGCCATGTTTTGCCCAGTCACCGATTTCATCAGCCAGCATTTGTGGTGTTTCATCAAACCCGCCAAACGCATTTGGCAGTCCGGCATTCGGATGCACGTTCAAATAACAATCAGAAAACGAAGCCAGGTCTTCAACATGAGGTCTTAATTCTTTTGCACCGAGCGCACAGTTAAAACCAAAACTTAGCGGCTTGATGTGATGCAGGGAATTATAAAATGCCTCCGGTGTTTGACCGGTGAGTATTCGACCCGATGCATCAGTAATGGTACCGGAGATCATAACCGGTAGTTTATTACCGGAAGTTTCAAAATATTCATCGATCACAAACAAGGCCGCCTTGGCATTGAGTGTGTCAAAAACGGTCTCAACAAGAATAATATCGATACCGCCATCAATGAGCCCTTTTAATGAAACGGTGTAGGCAGCAGTCAGGTCATCAAACGTGACATCACGCGCACCGGGATCATTCACATCCTTTGACATAGAGGCAGTAACCGGCATCGGGCCGAGTACACCGGCTACAAAGCGGGGTTTGTCAGGTGTGGATTTTTCATCGCAGGCCTCACGCGCTGTTTTGGCAGCAGCGACGTTGATTTCATAGACCAGCTCCTCCATACCATAGTCGGCCATGCCGTAATGGTTAGCATTGAAGGTATTGGTTTCAACAATATCCGCACCGGCATCCAGATACTGGGCGTGGATTTCCTTGATGATATCCGGGCGTGTCAGGCAGAGCAGATCATTATTGCCTTTTACATCACTTGGCCAGTCGGCAAAGTGCTCTCCGCGATAATCTGCTTCTTCCAGCTTATAGCCCTGGATCATGGTGCCCATCGCACCATCCAGAATCAGGATGCGGTCTTTTAGATGTTGTTCCAGTGTAGATTCAGGAGTTGACATGAATACTCTTTTGCCTGCAAAAGAGCGGATTATAAGGTTTTTTGTCGAGTGCGGCTAATTAGAAACTAACACTGTTCCCAGGGTAATGCGTGGAAACGCCAGCCACCCAGAGTGGAACGCTGATGATGTTCATCTAGTTCGCCCTCAAAACCTTCGTCGACGTTATAAATATCGGCAAAGCCTTCTTTGATGAGTAATTCACCCGCTTCCAGTGAACGTTTACCACTACGACAGATGAGGATGACGGGTGCACAACCACCATCGGCTTCACAGCTGATGCCACCCAACAGGGTGCGGCGCACTTCAGTGGCAAACTGGGGATTGATTTTCCAGTCTGGTTCATCAATCCACGGGATATTAATGGCTCCGACAGGGTGGCCAATAAACAGGAATTCCATATGAGAGCGGACATCGATCAATACTGAGCGGGCTTCATCCTGAACCAGCGCCCAGGCCTCTTTGGGGATGATTGTGTTTACCTTGTGTGTCATAAAACGTCCATGAATGGGGTGATTGCAATTATAGACGGGTTTTTAGGGGGGTGAAGTGGGGAATATTGGTCAAATATATGGTATATATTTACCACTATTTTTAATTAAAACGCCTAATATCAATTAATTTTTACCACCATATGGATATATATATATTATTGCTATAAAGTGGTAAATATATTCAATTTTATATAATTAAGCCCCTTATTGGATGTGATTAACTCTAGATAGCGGCTTGTGGTGGTATAATCTTCCATTTAATAATCATTGCGTGGGGTAAGGGAAACAGATGTCAGGCGTATTATCGCTTTTTAGCAACCAACATCGCCTCATCACGCAAGCCCTTCGAAGTATCACCAGTAACCCCTTCCTCACGATAGACGAGTACGTGCAGGTCAGAAAACATCTGCAACAGCTCATTATCGGCCAACCGGTATTCGGGATTGGCTGGGCCATTATTACTGACTTTTGCCCTAGTGAAGGTTTGGTAAAACAACAGGCCACCGGGCTTGAGGGCGTCAATAATGTATTGAGTCAGTGATCGTTCCAGAAAATGTGCAACCACAATGACATCAAAGGTATTTTTTTCTGGTGGACTGGATTCAACATCACGAGATTGTGCATTGATATTCAGGTTTTGTGCGTTTGCATATTGGTTGAGTTTATCAATGGCGATCTTTGAAATATCCCAGGCAGACACAGCCAGGTTGTTTTGTGAAAGCCAAACAGCATTGGCACCCAGACCACAGGCCATATCAAGTGCAGTGCCTTTATCAGGTAATAGGTACGTGTTTTCTTTTAGCACATGACAAGGTTGTACATCGCTGACATCAGATTCCTGATAACGTGAATCCCATTTTTGTTCGAGAGCTGATGACATGGCTAAA
>DAOVJZ010000167.1 GCA_030632035.1 Granulosicoccaceae bacterium
GTGTTGTTTGCAGGTGAAGCGGCACTCATGAGTATGTTTGTCACGCTGGATCTGCTTTGGTTTAGCGTTATGTCAGCCTTGCAGTTAATACCGGTGAGCTACTTGTTGTGGCGCTGGTCCACATCACCGGAAAAAGACATCGCATTGACACGATTCCTGCAATTTATGTTTGCTGCCGTTGTGTTGTTACTGGCAGGGACAATAATGTTGGCGTGGAATTATTCTACCCAGCACAATGGGGAATGGACGTTTGATATTTATAAACTGGTAAAAACGCCAGTAGATCCAGAAATCAGCTCAGTCATATTTTTCCTTCTGTTTTATGGGCTGGCTATTCGTACGCCACTATTTCCATTTCATGGCTGGCTACCCATCACCGCTGAACACGGCACTATCGCGATTGCACCGATGTTTTTATTAGGACTTAAAACCGGCATATATGGACTTTATCGTTTTGTATTCCCGATATTGCCCGATGCTGTTTTGCAATGGCATCAGTATGTGGTTGGCTTTGCGGTTGCCGGTGTGTTTTATGCCGCGTTATTGGCCTTGATGCAGGTGAATATACGCCGATTGCTGGCCTATGCCGTAGTCAGTCATACCGGCATTCTCGTCATTGGTTTATTCAGTCTTAATGATATCGCCTTCATGGGTACGATTATGTTATCGGCTACATTTGGTTTGGCGATCACCGGCTTGTTATTTGCAACGGGTATTATTTATCAACGTACTGGTACGGCGCTATTTGAACACATGGGCGGGTTGATGGATCATATCCCGATTGTTGGTATTACCTTCCTGTTAGCCGCGTTATCTATTATTGGTATGCCGGGGACGCCGGGTTTTGATGCCGTGCATCTGGTGCTGGAAGCGGCGATTCATCGTTTTGGTGCATTGGTGACGATTGCAGCTGCGGTAGGTAATGTTGTTGCCGCCGGTTTTCTATTGCGAGCATTCCAGCATGCCTTTTTAACAGCGCGTACAGGAGATAAATCACCTCCCAAACATATCGAACCAACTCGTTTCCTGGAATATGTTGTTTGTATCACATTGGTGTTAGTGCTCCTTGTGGTCGGTTTTTATTCAGAGCCATGGTTGCAGTTGATTTCAAAATCGGTTGAAGGATTAGGTTCTTTTTATAACCATTAACGGAAAACAGAATGTCAGAAGCAATGTCACAATTTATTTCCAATCCACCTCTGTTGAGTCTGTTAATCATCAGCTTGCCTGTGGGTGCCGCGCTTATCTGGATGGTTCCGAACGCTAAACATGCGCGCATTATTGCCCTTATTACTGCGCTGGTGGATTTAGTGATTGCAGTAATGGTTTTGATAAAATTTGATCCAGCTGATCCCGGTTATCAATTAACAGAAAAAACGGACTGGATCCCGACACTGAATATTCATTATGCACTCGGGATCGATGGTATTTCAGTTTTGTTTTTGCCACTGACGATCATGTTGTTTATTGGTGTTATGGCTGCATCGTGGAATCAGGTGCGACATATGACAAGGCTGTTTTACAGCCTGATGTTGTTACTGGAAAGCACCACGATAGGTGTTTTTTGTGCGCTGGACACGATCCTGTTTTTCTTGTTCTGGGAGCTGGCGCTTATTCCACTGTTTTTCCTTATCAGCCTGTGGGGGATTGGTGCTGATCGACGTTTTGCGGCGGTTAAATATACCTTGTTCATGCTGATCGGAGGTGTGCCATTGTTGTTTGGTTTTATCCTGCTGGCATTCACACAGGCAACAGGCAGTGGCACTGAATTTTTTAATCATCTGAATTTTGATTACACCAGTCTGGTAACGGCAAATATTGCACTGGAAGTGCAGGTGACGGTGTTCTTCCTGTTGTTACTTGGTTTTGCTATTAAAACCCCGGTTTTTCCATTGCACACATGGTTGCCGGTCGTAGCAATGGAAGGTCCGGTTGCTGTAACGGCATTGGTAACCGGCTTGAAACTGGGTGCCTATGGTTTGATTCGATTTGTTGTTCCTTTGGCACCGGATGCGGCCCAGCAATTCCACTGGTTGCTGGCTGGCCTGGGTGTGTTCGGGATCCTTTATGGTGCATTGGTCGCCATGCGCCAAACTAACCTGCGCAAGATGCTGGCTTTTTCCAGCATGAGTCACGTAGGACTGGTGGTGTTGGGTATTGCCTCATTTAGTATTAACGGGATCCAGGGGGCTGTATTCCAGTTACTGAACTTTATTATTGTATCGGGCGGGTTGTTCTTGTTGATCAGTTTCCTGCATGCGCGTGTTGGCACAACGGATATTATTGGTCTGGGTGGTGTTGCCCGCACCATGCCCTTGTTGACGGCCGGGTTCTTTGTGTTTGGTATTGCCAGTATGGGCATTCCCGGTACTAACGGCTTTCCAGCTGAATTCCTGATTATTGCCAGTGCGCTTAAACATCACACCGGTGCAGGTCTTGCCGCATTGGTCGGCGTGATATTAACAGCGGGTTATTTTCTTAATATATATAGACAGGCCTTTCTGGGGCCGGTGACAAGTAATGTGGTTGCTTCGGCCATCGATCTGCGTAAGCGTGAAATTGCCATTATTGTGATTATGGGAATTTATATTTTTGTTGTCGGCTTCCACCCCAACTTTGTGCTGGATATCACCCGCACAGCCAGTGAAGGCTGGCTGGCTCATACAAAGGCCGCATTCTAAAATTATCATTTGATAATGATTGAAAAAGACATTAAGGTTTCAGAATGATTAAACCTCATCAGGGTATAAAAACCCCGGTTTTATTACTGACAGTGTTGTTATTAACTTCCTGTAGTGATAATTCCCTCAATAGTTTGAAGGGCCCCAAGTCAGGCAAGGTATCAGGTTTGCTTTGTAATAAATTGGAAATCCTGACTGCGGCAAGAGAAAAGACAGTTATTCGGGACGCCTTGATCGCCAAGGGGCATTGTATAAATGAGCGTTATGCAAAAAAGGTGAAAGTGATACGCACGGTCATGATGCCAGCTGATGGTAAATATTCACAGATCCTTTGGCCAAAGGATGGTAAAAAATATTGGGTTAGAACCGCTGAAATTAGATAAGAACACCAGATTCTTATATTCTTGGTGTGTTTCCATCAGGGGATAAATCAAATTCATTATGGGGCTGTCCTGTACTATCTGGGACACCTGACTACGGCAAACAACAACACGAAAAGCAAATTATTTAATTGCATATTGCATGGTGTATTCAATTTTTATTGTATTAAGTGTCATCAGGCTTTCCGGTCTTTGTGGCATGGGTAAGGCGCTGTTGACGGATTCCAGTGTGGCTTCCTGCAAGACTGAATGGCCTGAGAAGACTTTCAGGTTTAAAATATTTCCATCCTTCATCAGATCAAAAGAAACTTTTACATCACCTCCTATATGACGACGACGTGCTGATCGGGGATAGAACTTGTGTTTATCCAGATGTGCGGCGATGAGTTCCAGATATTGCTTCTTTTCATTATCCAGTAATGCCTGATCTGATGGTAGATTGTTTGGCTGGCTTGGTATGAATTGTTTGCGTTCTATGGGTTTTTCTTTTGCAACTTCCTCGATTTTTTCTTCAATAAGTTTTTCTTTATCATTAATAACAGGTTTTGTTTTGGCAGGCGCGGTTGTTTCTCTTTTGACAGGTTTGATTTCTTCCTGATCCTGAGGTGCCTGATCAGGAACTTCCTTGTTCAGTATAATATTAATACTGTGACTGACCGGCATCTCTTTATCATGTTCATGTTTAACCCCACTGAATTGAATAAAAAAAGCAATATGTATTAACAAGGAAATTACAAAACTCAAGAAAATAATATTTTTGTCCTGAATAATTGTAATGAGGCAAGCATGCTGTTCCTGATCTGTATGTGTAACAGGTGGGTTTGTTGATGTAGTTATTCTCATATGACCGAGATCGGATGAATGTATATTATAAGGATAATATAAATAATCATAAACGGGGTGCGACAATATGTCACATTCCTGATTTCGCAGGTATTTAATATAATTTTCGGCTGATTAGATGGCCTTTTGGTCAGGTTCTGTGCAACAAATTTTCCCAAAAAACAAGCAGGGAATTATTTTAAAGACATAATTGGGGTATCAATTGATGAAAAATGCAGTTTTTGCAGTAAGTATTGCGACTATGGCGGCAAGTTCGGTTTTGTCGGCAGAAGAATTAGGAATTATTGAAGTTGAGAGCACAAAGCTGAGCGATGTCAGCGGGGAAGAGGTGAAATCTGCTGATCTTGCAGAAGCATTAACCAAAAAACTTCCGAGTATTTCAATAGTTCGTCGTAGTGGTATTGCTAACGACATCATTTTGCGTGGCCAGAAAAAAGA
>DAOVJZ010000214.1 GCA_030632035.1 Granulosicoccaceae bacterium
AATAAAAATAAGGTCGTTACCTGAAAAAACGCATTGCTGTGGGGCAGGTGGCGATTACATGCTGAAGCACCCAAAGATGGCACGCCAGCTTCGTGAACCCATTATTGAGCATCTGCAACAACATCCGGCTGATATTCTGGTAACAAGCAATATCGGTTGTGCCATGCATATCAAGGCTGGTATTGAGCAAGCGGGTCTACACACTGAAGTCATGCACCCGATAACGCTACTAAAACGACAGTTGGCTGATCACTCCTTGTCACACGCCTCATGAAAAGGTTATCTTTGCGCCCATGAAACGTCATCTCACACCCCTGGATAATCTGGTAGTCAATGTCGATCAGGCCCTACGTACTGTTTTCGGCAAACCACAGGTTACCGAACGCCCGCATCCAGATGCCGATCTGAAACAATCAGAATTATCCAAAGAAGAGGCTCGTCATGTAGCCGGACTCATGCGCATCAATCATGCTGGTGAAGTCTGTGCCCAGGCACTCTATCAGGGACAAGCTCTGACTGCCAAACTACCCAATGTGCGGGAAAAGATGGAACGGGCTGCACAGGAAGAAAATGACCATCTTGCCTGGTGCGAAAGCCGGTTAAAAGAATTAGGCGATAATACCAGTCACCTGAACCCTTTCTGGTATGCAGGCTCTTTTGCTATTGGCGCGTTAGCAGGGCTTGCTGGTGATAAATGGAGTCTGGGTTTTGTCGTTGAAACTGAACGACAGGTTGTCAAACATCTGGATGATCATTTGCAACAACTACCACCACAAGATGAAAAGAGCCGTGCGGTTCTGGAGCAAATGAAAGAAGATGAAGGCCGTCATGCCACACTGGCTTTACAAGCGGGTGGTGCCGAACTTCCCACACCTGTTAAAAAATTAATGCAGACAATGTCAAAAATAATGACGCGGACGACTTATCATATTTAAGTCATGTTTCGTCCATAATAAATTTCCATCATTTCCTTTTGAAGGTTTTCATTAATCGTTTCCTGTTCTTCTGCTGATAAATCATCCACACTGATTCCAAACAGGTAATTGTTCAGGTTATGTTCATTTAACAGCATCTTGGTATGAAAAATATTTTCCTGATATACATTCACATCAATCATTTGATATTTTTCTTTGGTGTCATCAGAAATATAATTTTGAATAGAATTGATATCATGATCGATAAACAGTTTTCCACCTGAGACATCACGCGTAAAACCACGCACACGATAATCCATGGTAACAATATCCGAATCAAAACTGTGGATCAGGTAATTCAATGCCTTCAATGGTGAAACACGTCCACACGTTGAAACATCAATGTCGGCACGGAAAGTACTAATACCGTTTTCCGGATGGCTTTCGGGATAGGTATGAACCGTAATATGGCTTTTATCCAAATGAGCAACAACTGCATCGGGAAGTGGCCCCGGCTCTTCAGTATTGGAAATCTCTTCTGCACCCACCGATTCTTCCGAGATCAACATGGTGACACTGGCGCCTTGTGGATCATAATCCTGATGGGCAATATTCAGGATATTGGCACCAATAATATTGGAAACATCGGTCAGTATTTGAGTCAGACGCTCGGCATTATAGGCTTCATCAATATACTCGATATATTCCTTCACCTGTGCCGGTGTCTTGGCATAACAAATGTCGTAAATATTAAAACTCAGGGTTTTGGTTAAATTGTTGAACCCGTGTAGTTTAAGTTTGCCTGTCTTATCGTCCAATTCATTAGCTCTTGTTTACAATAGGGGGATGATAAATCATTTGTACCGTATTACCGTCTGGATCAAAACAATAAAAACTGCGCGCACCATCACGATGAGTGCGTGGTTCTGTGCGCATGACAACATTATTGGCCATCAAAAAATCATACCAGACACTGACCTGTTCGATATCATCAATAATAAAACCGATATGATCAAGATGCTGTGGACCTGACATATCAAAATCATCTGCCGCTCTATGCAACGCCAGATTATCATTGCCACTGGTTAAATATACATTATCCGGATCAGGTCGCCACTCAACCTGCATGCCGAGCAACTTCACATAAAAATCCTCGCACTCCTGAAACTTGTTTGCATACAATGCAATGTGGCGCATACCGCTTGTAGGCTTTGGCTGGATCATGCTGCTGCTTCCACAATTTCATAGTCATGCGTAATCTCGGCCGCCTTGCCCAGCATGATGGATGCCGAACAATATTTTTCGGCTGATAGATCAATCGCACGTTTAACCTGTGCTTCTTTCAAACCCTTGCCGGTCACAACAAAATGCATATGAATTTTGGTAAATACCTTGGGTGGATTCTCGGCTCGTTCGGCTTCAATCTCGGCCACACAATCCGTCACCTCCTGACGTGATTTCTTCAGGATCAGAACCACATCAAAAGAGGCACACCCCCCCATACCCAGCAACAGCATTTCCATAGGGCGCACACCCAGATTATTGCCGCCATTTTCCGGTGGCCCATCCATCAGGACCTCATGGCCACTCTCGGATTTGCCTAAAAAAGCCGCATTTTCTACCCACTTGATTTGAGCCTTCATGCTCATTACCCTCGAAAAAAGAAGCGCAGATTATCATAAAACCTTGCTCACGCTCACAAAAATTAGATGCCATACTTAATATCACCTGCAAATATGCCGATGAATATCCCGGAACTCATATTTATTGAACATGTCGTAGAAATGACTAGGAAAAAAGGATACCAATGTGGTGCCACCCATACTGAACCAAAGCCCTGCTATCGAACGTTTTCTTGAGCATTGCCATCGCAAGAAATACCCTGCCAAGAGCGTGATTATCCATGAAGGCGACAAGCCTGATGTTCTGTATCACATCATTGAAGGCTCGGTTACGGTCCTGATTGAGGATGAAAATGGCCGTGAAATCGTACTCGCCTACCTAAATCCAGGCGATTTTTTCGGGGAAATGGGCCTGTTTGAGGATGATGAAAACCGCAGTGCCTGGGTCCGTTCCAAAACCAAATGTGAAATGGCCGAAATCAGCTATACCAAGTTCCGTGAAATGGCCTCGGAAATGCCCGATATCCTGTTTGAACTGGGCTGCCAAATGTCTGCCCGCCTGCGCAAGACCAGCCGCAAGGTCAGCGATCTGGCCTTTCTGGATGTCACCGGTCGTGTAGCCCACACCCTGTTGGAGCTATGCAAGGAGCCCGATGCCATGACTCATCCGGATGGGATGCAGATACGTATTACTCGTCAGGAAATAGGAAAAATTGTTGGCTGTTCGCGTGAAATGGTCGGACGTGTTTTAAAGACACTGGAAGAACAGAATCTCAGTACCGCCAAGGTCAAGACGATGGTTGTCTTTGGCACACGCTAGGAGCCT
>DAOVJZ010000219.1 GCA_030632035.1 Granulosicoccaceae bacterium
GACAGCTGGTAGTGTTAAGAGGATCACAACAAACCCCATGCTAATAATCACAGGGAAACCAACAGCAAAAATATTAAGTTGGGGTGCCGCCCTGGTTACGATGCCAAAACCCAGATTAATGACCAGCATGGAAGCAATAGCTGGTAATGCAATTAATACAGCCCCAATAAACATATAGCTGGCCCATGCAACCAAATCATGAACACTGTTCAGGGCCAGTCCTGTTGTTCCAATGGGCAAAGTACGAAAACTATCTGCAACTACTTCTATCAGGATAAGATGACCATTAAAGGCAAGGAATGTCAGTGTGACTAAAATCGTAAATAACTGGGAAACAGTAGGAACAGAAACACCCGTCATCGGATCATTCATAGAAGCAAACCCCAGCATCATACTCATGGCTATTACCTGCCCACCCAATGTGAAGGCAGCGAATACCATTTGTAATACAAAACCCATTGATAGACCAATCAGGACTTGCTGAATAATGATCAATATACCATCCGAGCTAAGCGCATCAACCTGCGGCACTTCCGGAATCAAGGGAGCGATAACCATGGTAATCGTAATCGCCAGCACAACCCTGATACGCATCGGTATCAGTCTCATGCCCAGAACGGGGGATATACTCATGAGTGCAGCAATACGACAAAACGGCCAAAACAGAGTGCCAATCCATGCGCTGATCTGAGCACTGCTGAAATCCATAGTTCACCCAATCATATACGGAATATTTTCAATAAGCCGACGTGTATAATCCATAATTATATTCAGGAGCCAGCTTCCACCCATCATTACTACCAATAACGTGACCAATAACTTTGGAATAAAACTCAACGTCATTTCATTAATCTGGGTCGCTGCCTGGAACATACTAACTGTAAGACCAACAGCCAGTGCAGGAAGCAGGATAACGGAAACCAATACCATAATGACCTGTATGGTTTGCTGCATAATGGTAACAATTGAATCAGGTGTCATTAATATTGCCTTCCTCACACATAAAAGCTAGATGCCAATGTACCCATGATGAGTGACCAACCATCAATGAGTACGAACAACATAATTTTAAACGGCAATGAAATAATCAATGGTGACAACATCATCATACCCATTGCCATCAAGACACTGGCTACCACCAAATCAATAATCAAAAAGGGAATGAATAAAATAAATCCGATTTGAAATGCAGTTTTCAGTTCGCTGGTCATAAATGCAGGAACCAGCAAGGAAAACGGGACTTCTTCAGGACTGTTAATATTTTCTTTTCCTGCAATACGGGTGAACAAAGCCAAATCATCTTCTCTTGTCTGGCCAAGCATAAATGATTGAAATGGCACTCGTGCTTTTTCAAACGCTTGCTGAATAGTGACTTTTTCATCCAGATAGGGTTTGACTGAATCACTGTAAACACTATCAAAAACAGGTGCCATAACAAATATGGTAAGGAAAAGCGATAAACCAATAAGGATATGATTAGTTGGCGTGGAATGTGTTCCTAATGCAGTACGCAGGATAGAAAGCACAATCACAATTCGGGTGAATGATGTCAACATTAGCAAACCTGCTGGCAACAGCGTCAAGCCTGTCATTAATGCAAGTGCTTGCAATGTCAGCGAATAAGTCTGCCCTCCATCAGAAGAGGTAGTTACAGAAACAGCATCAAGGGCCGGCTGTGCCCATACATTTCCAGCCAGAATCAGAAAAACACCTGCAAATAATATTTTAAATACTGTTCTCATGAAGCAACCGCCTTTTGTTTTATTGCCTGTGTCAACCGTTCTGCAAAAGTGGTTTTGGAATGCTGTTTTTCGACTTCAATTTTTTCATCCAGCACCAGTAGTGTTTCCATGCGTCCCGGAGTGACCCCAACCAGTAATTGTTTTTCTCCTACTTGCATGAGCACAACTCTTTCACGTTGCCCGATAGCCATTCCTTCCAGTATCTGGATATTCCTGCCTGCATTAAAATTCAGTTTGCCAAATCGGCGCATAAACCAGGCCGCCACAACAATCACAGCAAGAACAATCAGTAAGCCCATTACCAGTTGCATCAACATATCCATTGAAATGGGATCAGGAGAAACAACGCCAACAACCGGACGAGTCTTTTCTTCCGCTATCAGCAGGGGGCTGAAAACCACCCCATACAATACAAGGGAAATAGAAAGCAATCTGGGCATTTTATTTCAGCTTCTTGATACGCTCGGCCGGGCTGATAACATCAGTCAGACGAATACCAAATTTCTCGTTAACAACGACTACTTCACCATGTGCAATCAGCGTCCCGTTTACCAGCACATCCATTGGCTCACCTGCTAAACGATCAAGTTCGATAACTGAACCCTGGTTGAGTTGAAGTAAATTACGTATATTGATTGGTGAACGCCCTATTTCCATAGAAATAGTAACGGGGATATCAAGGATCAAACCCAGGTTTTCATCTTCAGTCAGTGGTTTGCCATCATCAACCAGTTCCTGCATTTCAACACGCTGATATTCCTGCTTGTCATCATCAGTTGTTGCCGGAGAATTTTCTATGTCACCACCTTCTGTAGTGCTATCTTCCCCAGATGCAGCATCTGCACCAGCATCTGCACCAGCATCTGCACCATCAGCAGCAGCCTCGGTAGTCTCCTGTTCAGACATTGCATCTGCCCAGTCATCATCCGTCTTTTGATCATTGTCAGTATCAGTTGGTTCACTCATGGCTTGCTCCCGCTATTTATACAACAGCTTTATCTCTTGATAATTTCATTTTCTTTGTGCTCTGGCCTTTCCGAATTTTCTACTATCTTTACGGCATAGTGTTCGTGTGATTTGCCAAAGATACCCCTGAATACGGGAATCTCTTCGGCACGCACTGTTACCAGCTCAGGAATAGTGACTGGAATCACGTCTCCTTTCTTAAGCTGAAGCACTTCACGCAAAGACAATTCTGTTTCTGTCAATTCGCAGCTTGCTTCCACTGTTGCTTCTTTCATTTCCAGATTAAGTGCAGTTGACCAGCGTTCATCAGTTTCTGCCGTATCACTTTGCACACCTGCATCAAGTAATTCACGAATGGGCTCCAGCATTGAATAAGGCAAGGTAACATGCAGATCACCGCCGCCACCTTCCAGCTCAATATGAAAGGAACTCACGACAACCACTTCACTGGGGCTCACAATATTGGCAAATTGCGGATTAACCTCTGAGCTCGTGTACTCAAAATCAACGGGCAAAACAGGAGTCCATGCTGTCTTTAAATC
>DAOVJZ010000156.1 GCA_030632035.1 Granulosicoccaceae bacterium
GATCAAGCTTATTGGTGAAAAAGTCGTCCACCCAGCATCCACCAAACTCACCGGGCGGTAAACTGATACCGTGCACCACAATCAGGCTGATCGCTTCATGCTCTGGCCGTTCATCGCAATTAGGAGAAGACACAAAGCATGCCTCTTCAAGCAATCCATTATTTTGATCAATATTCATAGGGATAATTTTTGGGTTTAATAACTACATAATAACAAAATTTCAAAGATTCTCCCCCTGTTATGCCTATAATACAAAAGGTATGCTGACTAAATAGACAGGCCCAATGGAACATTCTGCATTTGATACCATCCTGACCTTGTTAATAACGGCTGTTATTACCATTTCTTTTTGTCGGCTTCTTAAGTTACCCAATATTATCGGCTATCTGATCGTGGGTGTGCTGGTCGGCCCATATGGTTTTGGCTGGATTGCAGATAATAGTGAAACCCGGTTTCTGGCCGAGTTTGGTGTCGTATTTCTTCTGTTTACTATTGGTCTCGAGTTCTCGCTGGCACGCCTGCTTGCCATGCGAAAAACAGTACTGGTTCTTGGCTCACTACAGGTAGTCAGTACGCTACTGATTACCGGGCTAATCTGTAAACTACTAGGACTGAATAACGATACCGCCTTTGTTATCGGTGGCATTATGGCCATGTCTTCCACCGCCATTGTGATCCGACAACTATCAGAACAACTGGAACTGCACTCCCGACATGGCAGACAAGCAGTGGGTATTCTGCTGTTTCAGGATCTGGCTGTAATTCCACTATTGATCCTGATACCGGCATTGGCCGACACAGACCAACATGTCAGTGAATTATTATTCTGGGCTTTGGGTAAGGGCATTATTGTCTTAATCGTCATGTTATCGATTGGTCACTGGCTATTGCGCCCTATTTTTCATGCCGCTGCCAAAGCACGATCTCCTGATCTGTTCATGTTAACCGTTTTATTATTCAGCCTTACTGCCGCATGGTTAACCCATGCCGCCGGTCTATCACTTGCGTTGGGCGCATTCCTGGCAGGTATGATGATTGGAGAAACCGAATTTCGGCATCAGGTTGAGGCTGATATACGCCCGTTCCGCGATGTCTTACTGGGGCTGTTTTTTATCACAATAGGCATGTTGCTCAATATTCATACCCTGCCGGATATCTGGCTACCGGTATTAGGCATAACAATGCTTATTATTTTCGGTAAAACCGCTCTGATTATGGGGCTGGCCATACTACATAAAACAGAACATGGTGTTGCCTTACGAACTGGTTTGTCTTTGGCGCAAGGTGGTGAGTTTGGTTTCATCCTGTTGTCACTGGCGATCTCCACACAATTGTTAACCGGCTCAATCGGTCAGATTATTCTCGCCGCTATTCTTTTAAGTATGGGTATTGCACCCATCATCATTCGTTATAACGGGCATATTGCCAAGCGTATTTTTTCCATGAGCTACAATACCGGGCGTGCCAATATCAAGGGTGAAATCAGTCGTGATGCTGAAGCACTGAAAGAGCACGTTATTATTTGCGGTTATGGTCGTGTTGGACAGAACATTGCCCGGTTTCTGGAAAAAGAAAATTTTGACTATATCGCCATTGATCTCGATCCAGTGCGTGTACGGGAAGCTCGTCAGGCAGGTGAATCTGTCAGTTATGGTGATTCCACCCATATGGATATTCTAGAATCCGCCGGTCTCGATCGTGCCGTCGCCATACTAATCAGTTTTGACGAAACCAGGGCAACATTAAAAATTCTCGAAAATACCCGTAACCGCAGGCCAGACATGCCTATTCTGGTACGCACAAGAGATGATACCGATCTGGAATTATTACAGGAGGCTGGTGCTACCGAAGTCGTGCCCGAATCACTGGAAGCCAGCTTGATGTTGATGTCTCACCTGCTCATGTTGCTCGGTATACCCGTTTCTGCTGTTGTACGTCATGTGCGTGATGTCCGTGCAGACCGGTACAGTATGTTACGTGGCTTCTTTCACGGTGAAGAAGCGGTATCTCTGGAAGAACCTGAAAGTCATCGCAAACATTTACACTCCATCGTACTCAATGAAAATGCCTGGGCTCTGGGACATACATTACAGGAACTTGAACTTGAAAAAACCGGGGTTATGGTCACTGCTATTCGTCGTGGTGGAATTCGTGGGCCTGAACCAGAACCACATACAAAATTGATCGCAGATGATGTATTGATACTATATGGAACACAAGAAGAAACCGAACACGCTGAAAATAAATTATTTACTGGCAGTAAGTAATTAAATAATTTTAAATTTCATAAGCTATGCTTAACCTGATAAACAAAATATGGAACTGGTATGGATAACTCAACTGCAGATACTCTAGCCTCATCATCAATCCTGAAGGAATTAACACTGGATGAAATGAAAATATTAAATGACTATGTGGGCCAGATAGAGCTGGCACAAAATGATATTTTATTTAATGAGGGAGAAAAAAGTGACTTTATGGGTTTTATTATCCATGGGGATATGGAGGTATTAAAACAGCCAATTTCCGGTGCACCCTCGGTGCTTGCAAAACTGGGTAAGGGTCGGACAATTGGTGAAATGGCATTGTTTGATACCCTACCTCGATCTGCCATGGCAAGAGCTGCGACCGGTGTGACACTCTATATCCTGAAACGTGATTCCTTTGATGAAATATTTGAAAAATATCCCACTATTGCAGCAAAAATTTTCAAACACATTGCCATTGCATTGAGCCTTAATCTACGTAAAACATCCAATGCGCTAACTGATATTATCTGAATTTAATTACCATTTTCCACATCAGGCTGTTATGGAACAAAAACCAAATTCATCCCGCCCCATTGGCAAAACCATGGTTATCCTTGCGTGGATCCTGTTGCTGGTATTTCTAAGTCTTTTCTTTAACAAACTACTGAATGAACAACACAATCCCAACCAACATGTGGGCGGTGCTATTTCAGGAAACTATAATGAGATTATTCTGGAACGCAATCATTATGGCCACTATGTGGCCACAGCACAAATCAACAATCACGATGTAGAGGTCATGGTTGATACCGGTGCGACAACCGTTTCTATACCGGAAAAACTCGCAAAACAACTGGGGCTAAAACGTGGACCAGCAATCCAGATTGAAACTGCCAATGGTGTCATCACTGCCTATGTTACCCGACTCAACAATGTACAAATGGGAACCATAAAACTCACTGGCGTCCCTGCCAATATCAATCCCTATTCCAATGATATTTTATTGGGCATGAGTTTTTTGAAACAACTGGAATTCACACAACGTGGCAAGCAACTTACATTACGTCAGTATCACAATTAATTGACCCACTATCACAACTTCTGATTATTGTTTATCAGCTTTTATTTCGTGTATGCTTGGTAGCGATACAACAATAACAAACCAGCCTATAGGATAATAATATGAATAACTGGCTTGATTCACTTACCCAATGGTCAGGCACTGTTGCTGGCTATGCCTGGGGAATCCCCTCTATTGTTTTACTCGTTGGTACCGGCCTGTATCTCACATTACGATTACGTCTGATCCAGTTGCGCGGTTTCAAACATGCCTTTCAATTAGTATCGGGCAAATATGACAAGAGTACTGACCCCGGTGAAGTTACGCACTTTCAGGCATTATCCACTGCGCTTTCTGCAACTGTCGGTACCGGCAACATTGCCGGTGTCGCAACAGCAATTGCATTGGGTGGACCCGGTGCCGTGTTCTGGATGTGGATCACCGCCGTAGTCGGTATGGCGAGTAAATTCACATCCTGTACCTTGGCATTAAAATTTCGTGAACAACATCCGGACGGCAGTATTTCCGGCGGCCCCATGTACACACTGGCCAACGCGCTTAACATGAAATGGCTTGGTGTATTGTTTGCCACCTTCGCACTGATTGCCTCTTTTGGTATCGGCAATATGGTGCAGGCCAACTCTGTTGTTGGTGGACTTAGCTATATTATTCCCGCCGCTTCTGAATACAAACTGATTATTGGTGTGGTCATGGCGATGATGGTCGGACTTGTGATCATTGGCGGCATTAAACGTATCGCCAAAGTGGCATCACGCATCGTACCGCTCATGGCCGTTTTATATTGTGGTGCTGCGTTAGTAATTTTGATTTTAAATATCGGAAAAATTCCTGAAGCCCTGTTCACGATTATTAATCTTGCACTCAATCCTTATGCTGCAGGCGGTGGCGCGATTGGTGCCGCCATTCAATATGGTGTTGCACGTGGCGTATTTTCCAATGAAGCCGGTTTGGGCTCAGCACCGATGGCACATGCGGCGGCACGCACCACTGAACCAGTGCGTGAAGGGCTAGTCGCTATGCTGGGACCTTTTATTGATACCATTGTGATATGTACCATGACCGCATTGGTGATTGTCATCATGGGAACATGGGGTGATGCACGTCCTGCCGAACTGAATGGTGCCGCATTATCGGCCCATGCCTTTGAGCTGGCATTGGGGACTTTCGGTGCCTGGATCGTTGGGCTTGGTCTGATGTTCTTCGCCTTTTCCACCATTCTGGCCTGGTCTTATTATGGTGATCGCAGTGCTGAATTCCTGTTTGGGGCGCGTGCCGTTCTGCCCTATCGTATTATTTATACCGTA
>DAOVJZ010000136.1 GCA_030632035.1 Granulosicoccaceae bacterium
AGGGGCTTTCTGTGACGTTGGGTGTCGTTCTCTTTTGAATACTTTTCTCTTGGACAAGCAAGAGAAAAGTATTTTGTCGTGCGGGGGCGAATCCCCGCTTTAGAACCATCGCGTTAGTGACAAAGCAATTTCATTACGAGATTCCCGCTTTCGCGGGAATGACGATTTCTGTTATGAGATTCTGGCTCAAGGCCAGAATGACGGCAAGGTGAGAATGGTGGAAAAAGAAAAACTATTTCCCAAGCTCACTCAATTCACGATTTACAAGTTCGGCATCACCGAGATTGACTTCCATGAGTCGGCGCAGGTGGGTGATGCTATCCAGATCTATGTTTTTGGTTTCAAGACCTAGATAGTTGTTATCAATATGGGCAACAGCAGTTTCCATATGAATATCGATCTCACCATTACCCAGTTTGAGATCTACGACCAGGAAACTGCCATTCTCGCCTTCCCATGGTTTATCCAGTTCAACCAGTACACCGTGTAGTGATATATCAATCAGGTGTGCAGTCCATTGTCGTTCAATATCTGACAACTGCACATATGCATCAAAGGGGACTCGGGTAAATCGGCGTCGTTCTTCTGTCATGATTGGAGTATAGACAGAGTTCAGGCATCTGTCAGATAGAATTGAAGTTGGATATTGCCAATATTGATCATGTCACCGTCGTTCAGGAGCTTGCTGGCCTCATTGATTATTTCCCCCTCAACCTCGGGTGGTATTTCCCCTTGTAATGGGGTGAGGTAGTAACCATCATGGCGACGTGCGATGGCCGCAGTTTTGTCGATATTAGTCACAGTGCCTTCGAGCAGGATAGTTTTTCCCAGGTTGGTGCCATTCATGATTTGTATCCAGCCCTTCGTAGTGGGGTGAAGTACTTTTTCTGTTGGCATGGCATCAAAACCTTTTTTTGATTGCTCATGTGAAAACGTGAAGGTATGTTTGCCGAGACGAAACATGTCGCCATTGTTTAATTCGTGACGTGATGTTTTGTTATTGTTTACAAAAACACCAGTCGATTTACTGATATCTTCCAGAATAAATTTGTCACCTTCGGGTCTGATGGATGCGTGCTGAGGTTCGATTGCCAGACTTTCAACAGGCAATGTACACGACGTGTCTTGCCCGATAATGATCTCTTCATTATCCGGCAACAAAAATTCGTCGAGAGTTTTTCCCTTAAAAGAAAGAAGTAGCTTGATCATCCAGATACCTTGTTTTTCTTAATTATACTTCTAATAGAGGTTAACCAATATACACTGGTTCACAAAATGACATACCAGGTTCACTCCCGATTTGTATTTTCCTGTTTTTATTTTTTGCGCAAAGTCGGGTTAATGCGTGCCATTTTTACCGAGTTTGCTGTTGTTTGCACAATATCTATCGGGTAACCGGCCAGTAACAGGCTAGTGCCCGGTTCAGGAATAGTTTCGAGATATTCCAGTACCAATCCATTGAGCGTCTTGGGTCCTTCGGCAGGGAGTTCCCAGTTCATGACGCGGTTCAGTTCACGAATATTAACACTGCCATCGACCAGAAAAGTTCCGTCTTCTTGTGGATGTATTTCACGAATATTGGAGGCTGGGTCAGTAGTAAATTCGCCGACGATCTCTTCCAGAATATCTTCGAGTGTAACCAGCCCCTGAATATCACCATATTCATTAACGACAAAACCGATGCGACGTTTTTGTCGTTGAAAATTCAGTAATTGCTGATTAAGCGGAGTCCCTTCTGGAACAAAATAAGGTTCGCGTAAATTTGATTCCAGCGTTTTCTTGTCCAGAGAACCCTGTGTTAGTAAAGGCAGTATCCTTTTTATATGTATCAGACCCACGATATTATCAATACCATCACGACAGGCCGGGATACGAGTATGCGCTGATGAGGTTAATTGTTTCTGGATATCATCCCATTCATCATCCAGATCAACAGAAAATATTTCATTACGCGGGATCATAATGTCTTCTACCGTGACTTTTTCCAGATCAAGCACACTCAGCAACATTTTTTGATGTCGACGCGGGATCAATGCGCCAGCCTCATTAACAACAGTACGCAGTTCTTCTGTGGTCAGGTGTTGTAAGCCAGTTTCTTTTGGATCAACCCCGAGCATTTTTAACAGCGAGTTCGCAAAAAGATTAATTACCCAGACAAATGGATGTGCTATCCAGAGTAATGGAGCCAGAATATAACTGGCCGGAAAGGCAATACGTTCAGGGTGAAGAGCCGCCAGCGTCTTGGGAGTAACTTCGGCAAAGATCAGGATAATCAGCGTAAGCACACCAGCACCAATAGCAATACTGGCTTCACCTTCACCAAGCAGTCGCATAGCAATTAATGTCGTGATCGAAGAAGCCAGAATATTAACAAAATTATTGCCGAACAGAATAAGTCCGATCAATCGATCTGGTCGTTGCAACATTTGTTCAGCACGCATTGCGCCGGGGTGTTTTATTTTGGACAAATGACGCAGGCGATAACGATTCAGACTCAGCAAACCCGTTTCCGAACCCGAGAAGAAAGCAGACAAGATAATAAGAAATACAACGATACCAAACAGGATCGATAAGGGGATGTCGTTCAAGGAGTGTTTTGCCTCAGCATTGTTTTCAGCATACGAATTTTTATTGGTTTAAAATCAGTTCCAGCACCAGCTTGGAACCAAAATAGGCCAGTAATAAAACGATAAAGCCAGTCAATGTCCAGCGAATGGCAACACGACCACGCCAGCCAAACATGGTTCGGCCCCATAATAGAATTCCAAAGACCACCCATGCAAACATGGACAGGACAGTTTTATGCACCAGATGTTGGGCAAAAATGTCTTTTAGAAAGAAAGCACCGCTAATCAGTGAAACACTCAGCAGAATAAAACCGATTGAGATCATCTGAAACAACAGTTTTTCCATTGTTTCCAGTGGAGGTAGATTACGAATAAAACCACCGGGATGGTGACCGTGCAAATGACGATCCTGAATTGAAAGCACCAGCGCCTGTAGTGCGGCAATACTTAACAGGCTATAAGCCATAATAGAAAACAGGATATGAGCTTTGATACCGGGAGCAGTATCGGTCGGGAGCAGATGTGTGCTACTGAAACCCATATCGAGTAATACTGTGATACCCGCAATAGGCAAAATGGCAATCCCCAGGTTGGCAATTGGCCGAAACAGGGAAGCGATCAAATAAATAAGAACTACACACCAGGCAACAAAAGAAATGGCGTTGAAGAAACCAATATTGATACCTTGTTCATTGAGCATCACCTGTGAGAGTGCAAACCCGTGTAACATCAGCGCAAGCGTGGTGAACGCGATATAGACGGGTTTGAATGAATGAGTTTGTTGTAGTTTCTGTAGCTGTTTGCTGGCCATGAAGCCACCGATCAGGTACAGAATACAGGCAAGTGCGCTAAAAATGTTGATTTCCATATATGTATAAATAGTATCAGTATCAGTCGTTATTTTGTGAATTTTTGGTCAATTCGCCCCCAATCCCTCGAGAAGACAGGCATTTGGTTAAAAATCCCTCAAAATCAGAACCATATCACATAAAAAAACTGGATTTTTTCTCTATTTAACCGAGTTACTTAGAAATTGAGCCAATTATAGTCTTTAATTAGATGTGATTGAGAAATAAGTGATTTTTAAAGAAATAGGCTTGTCACCACCAGAAGGGTAGTGTCAGGTTTTTTTATGGGGCAACAAGAAGAAAATGAAAATAAGAGTGCTTGGATGCAGCGGCGGAATTGGTGCCGGTCTGCGTACCACATCCTATCTGATTGATGATGATATCCTGCTCGATGCTGGTACCGGGGTAGGCGATCTCACCGATGTGGAAATGTCCAAAATTCGTCATGTTTTCCTGACGCATTCCCATCTTGATCATGTGACGTCATTACCATTGTTGATAGACAGTATTTTTGATCATATCGATGAGCCACTTATTGTTCATGCACAAGCGGAAACGATCGAAGTATTAAAGAACCACTTCTTTAATTGGGACATCTGGCCTGACTTCGCAGAATTACCTACGCGTGAAGAAGCCGTCATGACATACAAAACGATCAAACCGGGTGATATTCACGAGGTGGGTGGTCGTACCTTTGAAGTGATACCGGTTAATCATATTGTACCAACGGTGGGTTATCGCATTGTTTCACCCAAGGGTGGGGTGTTTGCGTTTTCGGGAGATACCACGACTAATGATACTTTCTGGGCAGCATTGAATGCTCATGACAAACTGGATTTGTTGTTTGTGGAAGTTGCATTTGAAGATGCTCATCTGGAGCTGAGCAAGCAGTCACGCCATTACTGCCCCCAGTTGCTGGCTGATGATTTGAAGAAACTCAATCACCATCCTGAGATATATCTGACCCATTTTAACCCTGGCCGTGAGCGTGAAGAGGCCATATATAAAGAATGTCTGGCTCAATTGGGCAATAAGGCCTTTAAACGATTGGCCGCCAACGACACTTTCGAATTATAATACCTGTCCCTGAACTACAGAGTTACCTGTGCCGAGAAGGTCGAGGCATGGGATATAACCATTTAAAATATGTTTGAACAATTATCTGAACGCCTTGGTCGCACGATTGATAATCTGCGTGGCCGCGGACGCCTGACAGAAGACAATATCAAAGATGCATTGCGCGAAGTACGCATGGCTCTGCTCGAAGCCGATGTGGCCTTGCCTGTGGTCAAGGATTTCATTGAGCATGTGCGTGAACGCGGAGCGGGTAAAGATGTTCTGAATAGTCTGACACCCGGTCAGGCATTAGTGAAAATAGTTAATGACGAACTGGTTCACCTGATGGGTGATGCTGGTGAAGGACTCAATCTTAGTGTTCGTCCTCCTGCCGTCGTGCTTATGTCGGGTCTGCAAGGTGCAGGTAAAACTACCACGGTTGCCAAGCTGGCAAAACGTTTAAAAGAAATAGATAAAAAATCAGTACTGGTTGTGAGTGTTGATGTTTATCGCCCTGCGGCGATAGAACAATTAAAAACACTGGCCAGTGAAGTTGAAGTTGAATTTTTCCCGAGTCAGATCGATCAAAACCCGGTTGATATCGCAACACGCGCAATTGATCATGCCTCCAAACAG
>DAOVJZ010000233.1 GCA_030632035.1 Granulosicoccaceae bacterium
CAGTAGTGATGGCAATCAGCATGTGCACTGCAATACCCGAACCAAAAAACCAGATATAGGTAAACAATGCAGGAAGCAGGGTAATAACAACTGCACCCAGAAAGAAAGGCGAGTTGATACTTTTATGCGTAAGGGGCGAGCTGTTAATCATGGGTTTCGGTCTTGATTATTTTGTTGTGATTCACGTTTAGCCTTGACCCTATCCAGTGCTGCCTGAATAGCTTCCTGTTTTTTATCCTTGTCAGCGGACTTGTTCAATTTTTCTGTCTTTTTCTTGTGGCGTTCGGCACGTTCGCGTTTTTCACGTTCAAGACGGAAATCACGAAAATCATGACGCTGACGTGCAATATCCGATTTTTGTTTTTCCTGCTCCTGTACCCATATTTCAGTTTTGGCAAAACGGTAATATTGTACCAGTGGAATATGACTGGGACAGACATAGTCACAACAGCCGCACTCGATACAATCAAACAACTTGTAATCCTGAGCCTTGTCAAATTCTCTGGCATGGGCATGCCAGTAAAGCTGTTGCGGTAACAGATTAACCGGGCAAACTTCGGCACATCGGCCGCAACGAATACAGGGCATGTTTTGTTCATGGCGAGCATTGTCTTGTCTGGCCAGAATACAGTTACAGGTTTTTATAACTGGCGCATCCTTTGAATAGATCGGAAACCCCATCATAGGGCCGCCCATTACCAGAGGCAATTTGTCATCAATCAGCCCATCACAAGCATTAATAACATCACTAAAAGGTGTACCAATCAATACTTCCAGATTACGTGGTGTTTTCACCTTGTCGCCAGTTACCGTCACAACACGCGAAATAGAAGGTTCACCCAGAATAACAGAACGATAAACGGCGTTGGCTGTTGCCACATTATGACAGACAATACCGATATCACCGGGAAGTGATTGAACAGGAACTTCAAGATTAGTTAGTATCTTGATTAATTGTTTTTCGCCGCCGGTTGGATACAGCGTCGGTACACTTATTACTTCAATGTCAGAAAATGCAGAAGCAGCTTTTTGCATTGCAGAAATAGCTTCTGGCTTGTTGTCTTCAACACCAATAAGGCAACGTTCGGCCTGCAATGTATACAACATAATACGTGCGCCAGTGATAATGTGTTCTGCCTGTTCGCGCATCAGCATGTCATCACAGGTAATATAGGGTTCACACTCAGCCCCGTTTAGAATGAGTGTTTTAATTTTCTTTTCTTCACCCGGATTGAGTTTGATAAAACTGGGAAATCCGGCTCCACCCATGCCAACGATACCGGCTTCAAAAACAAGTTCACGTAATTGCTCCGGTTGCATGGATTCATAATTGCTCACAGGGGATTTTTCGATCCATTGTTCCTGACCATCGGGTTCAATTACGACACACATGGATTTCATGGCCGATGGATGTGCAATTGGATAATTACCAACATCAACGATTGTGCCTGAAGCAGGTGCATGAAGTGGTACGCTCACATAACCGGTTGCTTCGGCAATCTTTTGTCCCTTAAGTACCTTGTCGCCTTTTTTTACAATTGCCTCGGCAGTTTGTCCCAGATGTTGTTGCAATGGCAGGATCAGTTTTGCAGGCAGGGGAATTGTTCCAATAGGTGACGTAGTTGATACATCCTTGTTTTCATCCAGATGCAGGCCACCGCGAAATTGCCAGAGTTGTTGTATTGTTTTCAACATTACTCCGCCACCCCGTTTTCAATTTGTACTTCAGGGTAAGGCCACTTCCAGTTCTGGATGGATTTTTTAACCGGTACTATATATATGCATTCAACCGGGCAGGGAGGGATGCAAAGATTACAACCGGTGCATTCTTCCTCAATGATTGTATGCATTTGTTTGGCCGCACCCAGAATGGCATCAACCGGACAGGCCTGAATACACAACGTGCAGCCGATACAAAGATCCTCATCAATAATGACAACGGTTTTTTCTTCCTTGACTTCTCCCATTTCCGGATTCAGTGGTTTTGGATCGACACCTAACAGATCGGCCAGTGCAACAATAGTTTGTTCACCACCGGGTGGACACTGGTTAATATCAGCTTCACCACTGGCCATGGCTTCGGCATAAGGGCGGCAACCGGGATAAGTGCATTGACCGCATTGAGTTTGTGGCAGCAGTGCATCGATTTTGTCGACAACAGGATCGCTTTCCACACGAAAATGCACGGCAGCAAAACCGAGTATCACACCAAATATTATTGCCAGCCCGGCCAGCGAAAGGATCGCTGTAAGCATACTTTATCCTTTTACCAATCCAGAAAAACCCATAAAGGCCAGTGACATCAGGCCTGCAGTGATCAATGCAATGGCTGGTCCGCGAAATGGAACAGGAACGTCAGCCGCCGCAATGCGTTCGCGCATCGCAGAAAATAAAATCAGTACCAGTGAAAAACCAATCGCTGCACCAAAACCATAAACTGCGGATTGCATGAACGTGTGTTGTGACTGAATGTTAAGCAGGGCAACACCGAGAACAGCACAATTGGTTGTAATTAAAGGTAGGAAAATTCCCAGCACCTGATAGAGCAGAGGACTGGTTTTATGAACCACCATTTCGGTGAACTGGACCACAGCCGCAATTACGAGTATGAACGCAATGGTACGCAGGTATTCCAGCCCGGCAGGCTCCAGCAAATATTGATTAACCAGATAACTGCATATCGAAGCCAGTGTTAACACAAACGTGGTGGCCAGCGACATACCTATGGCCGTTTCGAGTTTGCGAGACACGCTCATAAACGGACATAGACCAAGGAACTTCACTAACACGAAGTTGTTAACCAGAATGGTGCTGACCAGTATGAGCAGGTATTCAGTCATGTATTCAGTATAGAGAGTATTATTATATTAAGTTATAAACCCGTTACTTTGTGAACCTATTTCACTTTCATGCCCGGCTGTGCACCGTCATCAGGATTCAGGATAAATAAATCTTTTCCACCCGGACCAGCGGCAAGTAC
>DAOVJZ010000019.1 GCA_030632035.1 Granulosicoccaceae bacterium
AAAAATTGCAATGACCTTGCCCTTAGGAAATGCCTTTTTGTAGGGTCGATCACTCGTAAGTGCATCATAGATATCTACAACCTGAAATACACGGGCCAGAAGCGGAATTTCCTCACCTTTCAATCCATCCGGATATCCTCCCCCATCCCAACGCTCATGATGATGGCGAATAATGGGCACAGTAAGTTTCATGCTTTTTAAACCACTGCAAAGACGGCTTCCAATAGCAGAATGTTGACGCATGATATGCCATTCTTCATCTGTCAGTGGTCCGTTCTTTAACAGGAGATTATCCGGTATACCAAGCTTGCCGATGTCGTGTAAAACACCTCCACGTCTTAGCGCAAGCAGTTCTTGTGAATTTAGACCAAGCTCTTTCCCAAACACCAGAGCCATATGCTCAAGACGCGAACAATGGTCACCGGTTCCCTCATCCTTTGCTTCCACCATACGTGCCAATGCAAACAACATGGACTCTGCGCTATCAAGCTGATCGGTAACACGCTTTTTGTTTGCAGCTGCTCTCACTCTCGCGACTAACTCCATCGGAGCATAAGGTTTGCGGATAAAATCATTTGCACCCAGCAGCAAACTTTTTTCCAATTCATCATGGGACGAGGTACCGGTTACCATGATAATGGGCAAGAGCAATAACCCCAGCTCCTGGCGTATGTAACGACAAACTTCATCACCCGTCATCCCGGGCATACGTTTATCAAGAAGAATCACATCGAATTCCTGTTGACGAATACAAGTCAAGGCTTCATCACCATTGTTCGCTACTGTCACCTCAAATTCCGGTGCTAACAAAATCGCTTTTTCCAGCTTTTGATGTGCCTCTTCATCATCAACAATGAGTATTTTATAGGAGGTATTCGTACCGTTCATGTTACTTTTATCCATTATGTTTACCTGCTTCATTATGGAGACACATCCAGTTTTATCTATCTGGTTTTCAGAACTCCGCCCATTCATCATTATCTGTGCCAGTCTTTTTTATAACTTGTCCACTGGATTTACTTCCCGGACTTTTTGGTTTAGAGGTAAAAGGCCGTTCCTGACTCCTGCGTTCTGTTGGCGGCACTACCTGTTCTTGAGAAACAGCGAGTATAGAACTCTGTCTTTCATTCACCTTAAAGCGTGATACCAGTTCATTGAGTGACCCCGCCTGTTCCTCCATAGACTTACTGGCAGCGGCAGCCTCCTCTACTAATGCCGCATTTTGCTGCGTCATGTCATCCATTTGCATCACTGCCTTATTTACCTGCTCAATTCCAGACGCTTGTTCCTGGCTAGCTGAAGATATCTCTGCAACAATATCTGCCACCTTCTTCACTCCAAGCATAATTTCCTCCAGAGTCTGACCTGACTTGTCTACCAACTCTGAACCTGCTTTTACCTTTCCAACACTATCGCTAATGAGATCCTTGATCTCCTTGGCCGCGTCAGAACTACGACCGGCAAGATTACGTACTTCGGTAGCCACCACCGCAAACCCACGTCCCTGCTCACCAGCCCGTGCCGCCTCAACAGCGGCATTAAGTGCCAGCAGATTGGTCTGAAATGCAATCTCTTCTACAACAGTGATAATGTCTGCAATCCGTTTGCTGGATTCATTAATCTCACCCATTGCATTGATTGCTTCCTTAACAACACTGCCACCCTTATCTGCCTGATCACGCGCACTGACCACCAACTGGTTTGCTTCCTTGGCATTGTCTGCATTTTGAGTCACCGTCGAGGTCATCTCTTCCATACTGGATGCCGTTTCTTCCAGGCTAGATGCCTGTTCCTCAGTCCTTTGGGATAAATCCACGTTACCGTTAGAGATTTCACTAGCACTTGTATTAATAGAACCAGCTGCCCGTTTTATTTCAGATACCATATCTTCAATCTTGCCAACAAAAGTATTGAAAGCCCCTGCAAGTCTGGCGATTTCATCATTACCACTTACATCCAGACGCTGGGTCAAATCACCATCACCCTCAGATATATCATTCAGGGCAGACAATGCTTTCCCCAGGGAGCTAGAGATATTACGTGCAATTGCAAGCGCCAGAAGCAGAGCCAGGGTTATTGAAATTACGGCTATTGCAACTGAAAATATCCTTTCAGCCTCAGCACTCTCTTGTAGTTCTACAATCTTTCCTGACATATTTTCAGACAACCAGTCTTCAACATTCTTTAATAGATTGATTTTAGCGGTCTGGTTCTTGAACCAATAAACCGGATCAACACCAAAATTACCTTCTGCAGATTTCTCAAAGGCAATACTTCGCATTTTTGCTACCTCATCTATTACAGATCCACGCATGGTTTTTCCAAAAAACTCATTTGATTTGGTATTTGCAATGGATTTGAACACATTTGTATAGGTATCTTGCTCAGCTACCAACCTGCTAAATTTCTGTGCCATTCCTGGAGCAAACTTGTCTGCAGAAAATGTACCTGCCAACACAGCACGTTCGATCCCTGCCCGCTCCTTGCCCAGCAGGAAATTGTTATAGGCTGCAAGCAATCGTGTCACCTCTCCGCTATTGGACAATTCCACCATCTCGCCAATCAATGCAATAAAGTTACCATTAACATTTGAGTAATAACCAATAGCCTCTTTGCCAGTAATTTTAAATGTACTGACCGCACTACGTTTGCCCGAAAGTTGATCAATAAGGGCCAGTGTTTTATTAAAATTTGCACTAAATTCACTACCGAATTCCTCGGCATCAAAACCCTTTAAATACGTATTTAGCTCGCTTATTTTCTGATCCGTGTTACCACGTTGCGCTGGCAAATCTGAGGCAAACTTCTTGCCCTTGCTACCCAGAAAACCCGCCGTATAACCACGCTCCTTCTGTAATTCATGTACGAGCGCGCTCACTCTGACTGCCATGCTTGATAACTGTTGCACGGTCTCCATTTCATGAACAACCTTATTCGTACTTATCAGATTGTTAATAGAAAAATAAAGCAGCCCGAGAACAGGTGCCACCAACATAAGAATGATCTTTAATTTAATTGATATATTGTTAAGTATGTTCATTATTCGTTCTCCTCGACTGCTTGCTCAGGATTTATTCCAAAAGAATCCAATTCATCATGCTCACTGGTCGTGAACATCCTTTCTGTATCCAGCAACATCACCATATGTTTATCAACTGTCACTAACCCTTTAAGGTATTCCGTATTCACCTGTGTCCCGAAATCCGGTGTGGAACTTATATCTTCTGCATTAACATCCAGCACATCCGATACTGCATCTACTACAATTCCAATCAGTCGCTCCAATTCACCTTTTCCAATGGAAATAACAATCACCACTGTAGTTGCTGTATATTCAACTTCATTCAGATTGAATCGTTTTCTCATATCAATGATTGGGATTACAGTACCTCGGAGGTTTATTACCCCCTTCACATAATCAGGTGTGTTAGGTATTACCATGGCCGGCACCCATCCTTTAATCTCCTGAACCCTGAGGATATCAACCGCGTAGATTTCACCATCCAGCTCAAAAGAAAGATACTGCTCACCTGTGAATTCCTGTCCAATTTCTCTTGTTACATTTTTCATTTGTCGTGTTGTTGCATTCATATTGCACCTCACTTCATAACACGTCACGTTACATAATTAATTACTTTATCTGTATTCCCCTGTTTGTTTGATTAATTCCAATTAACTCTAAAAGCAGATCCTGATTAAGTGGTTTTTCCAGGCATTCCTCTGCGCCAGCCTCAATAATTCTTTTCACATTTTCCTCAGTGCGATAACCAGTCATTGCAATCACACGGATTGCACTGGTAGCCGGGTTGTCTTTTATCTGTCTGCATACTTCAAATCCGTCAAGACCAGGCATCATCAAGTCAAGCAAAACTATATGAGGCTCGAACTCGTGGATCTTGAGGCCTGCTGCAAAACCATCGCCCGCGGTTTCTGTAGCAATTTCTTCCTTGAACCTATTGAGGAGTTCTACCAGGTAACGCGCCAACTGCTCATCGTCATCTACAATCAAAATCCGCAAAGCACCTGTATTGCCCAAATTCAAAGTCAGGCCTCTTTTGCGTGCAAAACTTTCTACCTCGGCAGGAAGAAAACGCCGATGCCCGCCTGGAGTGGTTAATGCATTTAAATCACCTTTTTCTGCCCATTGCCGAACTGCGGTTGGGGAAACCATCAGCAGTTCAGCCACCTGATTAGGTGTTAAATATGATTTGCGCATTACTTTCTCGCTCATGCTGCCCTCTTAGTGAATTTCCTGTTCAAATATTGACCTTGATATTCTCATTATAGACAATTTCTTCTGATTTAATAGTTTTTATCGTTTCTTTCGTTTTTTGCGATTATTTCTATATTTATGTTTTCGGCTTCATATAGGAAAGCTTTAGGGATATAAATGGTTAATAAAGTATAACCGTGATATTTTGTTTATTTATCATATGGTTGCAATATTTCCATATGATATGCAATCTCGTTTACTACGGTTAAAGATGATGTTATTTGTAATTGTGCTTGAGGAAATCTGGATATTTTCAGTCTTGAGGTTGTGTTTAGATGTCTATCTACCTCATCTTTAATGATATACCTCTGCTCATTATGAGCAGGGAGCCTTATAAGCCCTCCTCTCCTATCATCAATTTATCTTAAAGTTAATAAGGTTATTTTATTAAGGTATCCACCCTTTATTACTAAATCTTGTCCTGGATCTTACCGATACTTATTTGAATTCATTAAAACTGATATTAAATACATGGAGCAAAATCATGAAATTTAAGGCAAATATCCTTAGAAAAGGAATTAGAAGTGTCGCCATCTTGTCATGTCTGGCAAGTTACTCAATCTACGCACATGAAACAGATACTCGCCATGGTGCGGCAACTGGTGGGGGGCTGAATGCAAAGGTTGAAGGCGGTGTCACAGTCACCGCTCAGACTTCAGATGACAGTCGTCTGGATGACGAGGGATTTGCGTCTTTCGATTTGGTGACAACTATCCCAACACGCGGTGGTGAATGGACAATATATATCGAAGGTAACACTACCCCCGGTTCTGACCATGTCTCAACACAGATCGGTGAATCCAATGGGGATATCGGCTCTGCTCTTGATCGAGATGATGAAGGCCGTTTACAGATTTCTGAAGTACATTACACAACAGACGTTGGTCCCGGCTCTCTGACAGTCGGTCTGGTTGATGCAAGCGGTTTTTTGGATGGCAGTGATGTTGCAAATGATGAAACTGCTCAGTTCCTTGGTGGTACGTTTGTAAATAATCCAACTATTGGTTTCCCTGACTATACACTTGGGTTTGCATACCATATTGATAACGGTGATAAAGCACCTAATTACACTTTTTTCCTAGGTAGTTCACATGGCCTTGGTGACAATGCCAATAAATCCTATTCCCAGTTAATTGATGTCACTAAAGATGTAGATGCTACACATGAGAAAGGTGTATTCGCGGCAGCCGAGATTGGTCTCCCTATAGCTGGAACAACAGTGCGTGCAGGTCTCTGGACCAATACTTCAGATCAAGACAGACATGATGGTAATGGTACTGATGAAAACTATGGTCTGTACGGTGTTGTTGATGGTTCTGCTGGTAAGGTTAAATGGAATATGCGTTTGGGCTGGGCCTATGATGAAGTGGCAGCAGCTGAATCATTTATCAGCTTCGCAGGTGAAATGCCGGTAGCAGGTATGACACTGGGTGCGGCTATTGGTCACGTTGTGCAATCTGACCCGGCAGCTACTGCGACAAGTGATGACACAACACATGCGGAAATCTATTTAAAGCATGATTATTCAGATAGTTTCAGTATTACACCCTCTATTCAATTTATCGAAAACAGCGGCTTTGACAGCTCCAATGCAACATTCGATGATAGCCAGACTATCTTTAGCCTGAGAGCTAACTATGCTTTCTAATTTGTAGATAATGCGGTAAATAAAAAAGGCGTACCTGTATGGTACGCCTTTTTTATTTCAACAAATTAATGCCTATCAGGGAAAACCCCGACCTGTAGCATATTGGCCAGCCCGGTTTCTCGTGCATGCTCCTGAAACCCACGAGGGTAATGCCCCAGCCTAGTGCAAGCATTAAAATGCACACCATCAGGAAAACTAAATTTTGTCCGGCAAATGCTTACGCACATCCTTCACGTCAAGCTTAACAAGATTCTTGTCAATCTCTTGTGTCACCAATTTACTTGTATTGGTATTCAATGTTTTTCTGAGTATGCCCAGAAATGAAGGTGTTGCTGCAACCACTAACTTTCTGAACGCACCTTTAATACGCGACTTCTCAAGATGTTCATTAATCCTTCTGGCAAAATTAATCGCTTCGGATTGCTTAATGTCCGTTCTTTCTTCAAGATCATGACGACCTTGCCCATTACTATCAAATGAACGCCCGGGTAAATCAGAAGTTAATTTTTGTGCATGTAAACGACTTTCTGGAAAAACTAAATCGGTGAGTTCTTTGAGGGGACCTTTTGAAGATTCTGCTTCAAAAATTCTGGCGCGACTACTATCTGCTACTAAAACCCAAGTATTACTCATACATAGCCTCCTTATTGTAGCTGGGTTAAAAGATGATCACTTACCAGTCCATAATGAACCTGTTTTCTTTATCGATAAAATAAAAAAATATTATCACCATCTATTGATTCAAGTTATAGCTGATATTTTTATATAATTGATTGACTTACATCAAAAATATCATTTCCACCTTATCTTTAATAAGAAATAATTTTCTAATAACAATAAAAAAACGCGGGTATTTAACCCGCGTTTTTATGTAAATCTAATCCGGATTATTTAGCGACAGAAAGTCCAAGATTAGACCAGTTTTGCATACCACCACGATACCATTTGATCTTGTGTGCTGGATAACCAAACTTCAACAGGTTCTTAATATTGTTTGGTGATTGTCCACACCACATACCATTACAAAACATAACCAGTGTTTTCGCCTTTGAGTAATCCCAGATATCTTCAAAGCGTTTAGCATTGAACCTGTTTTCCAGAATATCACCAATCTGTATTGGACTCGCCCCCTTATCAGGATTCAATTGTGTCCATGGAATATTGACAGCTCCAGGAATTGTACCCTTCGCGACCCAATTTGGTGTGCGTGAATCAACTACCAGAATACTCTTGTCACCTTTTGACATCTTTTTAAGATATCCCAGCACTTCAACTTCACCAATGGTCTCAACACCAGGAGCCAGTTTAATTGGTTGAATACAGAAAGGGGGGCATTTACGTGATGTCTTGGCGAAATCAGCAATAACCGTCGCCTTCTGGTTTTGATCGCGCATGATGGTGACATGCTTACCATTATGCATCACCTTGACTGAACCCATCTTTGGCGTAATCTTGACAGCCATATTTGCAGCCATTACAACATTGGTACTTAAAAATAATGCACTAAACAACATAATACCTTTTACTGATTTCATATAGACTCTCCTTTTGTTTTTATTACCTAATCACAATCATCTTCAGGGCTTTCTTCTTCTGGTGTTTCTTCTGGTGTTTCTTTTGGTTTCTCCGTTGATTCACCGGTTGATTCTTCTGTTGGTGTTTCCGATTCAGACTGACAAATAATATTTCTTTTTTCGATATTAAAAGCATATGTTGCCAATGGTAACAATGCCCCGCCAGCAAGAACTAGTCCTATAATAAAAGTCTTTAAACCAACCATTTTGTTCATGTGTTTCCTCGTATATTCCAACACTCTGTTTACTTAAGCTATATTATCAAAATCTGCTTGAATATTAATTGTAGACCTATTTTATGTATCATAACAGTCAGGATCAGGTTTATAATTTGATATAAATCATATGATTACAAAGGTGTTCCCATCCACTATGGAAAATGAAGCATATAACAAGGCGCTTGAACTGCTTCATCTATGCAGTTCACCTGATGGTTTTCTTGCGTCACCCACTGAGCAAGCCAACTACCGCCGTATCTGGGCTCGTGACGGAGTCATTATTGGTCTTGCCGCATTGTTATCTGACGATATTGAACTCATAAAGACATTTAAGCAAACTCTGGAAACGCTCGCCCATCATCAAGGACCACATGGCGAAATCCCTAGTAATGTCGATACCCTGACCCAGCGCATTAGCTATGGAGGAACAACCGGCCGTGTTGATTCGGATCTCTGGTTCATTATCGGGTGTGGTGAATACTGGCGGGCAACCGGAGATGATGAGTTTATTGAACGTATGATGCCGGTTATTGAAAAGGTACGTTTTCTGCTTGGCGCATGGGAATACAACAATCGTGGATTAATATATGTTCCCCAGGCCGGTGACTGGGCCGATGAGTTCCTGCATGTAGGTTACGTGCTTTATGATCAGGTTTTATATCTACAGACACAACGTACTCTGTGTGCTATCCACTCGCATATTCATGGCACAACTGATCATGCACTTGTTGAACGTAGTAGCCGGTTAAAACATTTAATACGTACCAATTACTGGTTTGATCACAAAGATGAAGAATCAGGAGATATTTACCACAAGATACTTTATGAAAAAGGGCGCAAGGCGGCTCCTCATAGAACAGGGCAACATTGCTTCTGGATGCCCTCTTTTTCCCCTATCGGATATGGCTACCGTTTTGATGCCTTTGCCAATGTGCTTGTTTCATTATTTGATATTGCTGATGATGATCAGCGTAAATGTGTTAATCAATTCATAACTGAAACTGTAAAAAATGAAATGCCACTTCTTCCTGCATTTCTACCTGTGATACAACCCATGGATCGTGATTGGGAAGAACTGCAAATGATTTTCTCTTATACTTTTAAGAACAAACCTTTTGAATATCACAATGGTGGTTTATGGCCCATGTTGACTGGCTTTTATGTGGCTGATCTGGTTAAACAAGGCGAAAAACAACTTGCTGGAAAATACTTGTCTGCAATTCATCGCGCTAATGCATTAAAAATAGATAACAACGAATGGAGCTTCCCTGAATTTGTGCATGGACAACTCTTCACAGCTGGTGGTACATTCCATCAAGGCTGGAGTGCCGCTGCATCTATTATTGGCGAACAAACAATAAAAGAAAAAACATTATTTCGCATACATGAATAAAATATTACTTTGCTGTGATATGGATCGCACCGTGATTCCTAATGGTCATGATAAGGAATCTCATCAAGCACGTCCTCTGTTTCGTAAATTAACCAATCAACCTGAAATCACGCTGGTCTATGTCACTGGCCGACATAAAGAACTCATTGAACAAGCTATACAAGAATACGATCTTCCTGTTCCTGATTATGCTCTGGCTGATGTGGGCACCACTATATACAATATAAAAAATGATCACTGGGAAATCAGTACCTCCTGGCATGAGGCAATTGCTCCTGATTGGCAAGGGAAACAACGCGCTGATTTAATGACATTACTAAAAGATCATCCTGAACTGGAATTACAGGAAAAAGAAAAACAAAATCATTATAAACTCAGTTATTACACTCCTGAAAATATAAAACTCGATGTATTACTGTATGAAATACGTGAACGCTTCAAGACAAAAAGTATACTGGCCAGTTTTATATGGAGTATTGATGACCTGACTCATCAGGGCTTGCTTGATATCCTTCCTCATAGCGCCAATAAACTTCATGCCATACGTTTTTTAATGGAACAACTTGGCTTTGATGAATCCAATACTGTCTTTGCTGGTGACAGCGGTAATGATATGGAAGTATTTGCAAGTTCGATAAAATCTATTATCGTCGGAAATGCTACAGAAAACGTTAAGCAAGAAGCACTAAAAAAGGCTGGAATACCGGAAAATGAACAGCAACTTTATATTGCTAAAGAAAATTATTCTGCAGGAGTGATTGAAGGTTTAAAATATTATTTTCCTGAGATTTGATAACATGTGAATTTAAAAGATAGTCGCTACGCAATTTTCCTGTCTTCTTTTGTCTCTTCTCCCGGGATACGAATATCCCCCAGAAAATCGTAATGTTCCAGTCCTTCAAGTACTCCCCATGCATGATGGCTATTGGCAAAATAGATTCTGTTTTTCCCTTTGAATTTTTCGAGTTCCTGACTGTAATTGGCAACAACAACTCCCAATGTTTCCCCTGTTAACATATCTTCATCGTTTCCTGAATCACCAACAACCATAAATCTATCTAGAGGAAGTCCCCACTTCAATGCAAGATAACGAACAGCTTGTCCTTTTGAAACACGCATGGGTAATAAGTCCAGATAATGTTCATGTGAGTAGATAATATTGGCATGTAGATCCAGCTTGCGCAGGTGTTGCTTTATTTCTCTTATTGGGGGTAATTTATCCGGATTGACAGTGTAACTAAGTTTAAAGTCAGACTGTTTGTGTTTAGGTTGTAATTTAATGCCAGGAATTTCCTTCATGGCATTACTTAATGCCTTGCGATCCCAGCGATAATCCACATGACGATGCCAACCATGATCAGGCACCAGCCGTTTACCTTGATGCCCATAATGAATTTCACTACCCATCGCGCTGATAAGAATATCCGGTACCGGCAAATTCCACTGGCGTAATGTTTTTAGTGCATTATCCAATGGACGTGCCGTGGCAATACCAAAACCACAATGTTCTGCATCGTAACGAATACGATCCATCAGTGCACGTAATCCCGGTTCATCACCCACCAGTGTGCTATCGATAGAAGCAATAGCAATACGATCCACTGTTGGAAGGCGGCTGATTCCTTCAGGTGCAACATGAGTCTGTGTTTTCTTGTTGATAATTTTTTTGATGGCACTGATGTATTTTTGTGTATGTCCAGGCCATGAATAATGTTCATGTGCTCCCTTGATGCCATTTTTAGAACAGCTTTGCCATTTCCTGTTGTTGGTTACCGCCTCATACAAAAGTTTCCCCATCTTTTCTATGTCCATAGGGTCTATGAGTTTTCCATTTTTACAATGTTTAATAATATCTCTGGGGCCACCATCATGTGTGGCCAGAATCGGCAAACCACTGGCTGCCGCTTCTATCAATGTTAAACCAAAGGGTTCTGTTAACGCGGGGTTAATAAAAATTCCGCGTGACTTTGCAGCCAACCTATAAAAATCAGGTACATCACTACTTCGATGATATTTAGGGTAAGCCACTTTGCCATAAAGGTCATAACGATCGATCAGCATCAGCATTTCTGTTAATACTTCACGCGACCCTTTATCCATATTACTAATTTCATCACGATTACCTGCCACCACGACTAGATTAGCCTTCTCTTGTAATTCAGGCATATCGCCATAGGCATGGATCAAACTTGCAATATTCTTTCTCTCATCCGCACGTGATAAAGCCAGAATCATTGGCTTTTTGGGGTTTTCGAGAAAGTGATTTAGGGTACTTTGAATATGTGGTTCGGGATCATTGCGGCGGGGAGGGGAAAAACGAATTAAATCCACGCCCGGTGCGATCACTTCCATACGCTTGGGTTGGTAATTATCGTAAACTTCGTATTGTTCTTCCACTTCCTGTTGTGTACTGGCAATAACCAAGGCGGCATTATCAAGTGCGCTTTCCTCAGCTTCAATACGCTGGCTCATATTGTATTGTGACTCAATATTTTCCGGCTTTACACCTCTTTCAAGTAAACGCTCACGCTTGACTCTACCCAGAGAATGTCCGGTAAACACAAATGGTGTGCCTAATAATCCTGCTAGACGGGAACCAATATAACCGGCATCGGCATAGTGACCATGAATAATATCCGGGATACGACCTACGCTTCTTACGTGTTGCAATGCCTTATCTATAAAACATTCCATGTGCGGCCATAACACTTCCTTACGCAAATAACGCTTGGGACCACATTCCAGGCGCACAATATGCGCACCCGGCCCCAATTCTTCCAGTGGGTTGGCGTAATCAGAACTAACTTTTGGATCAATAATACGACGAGTAAGCAAATCAACCCGCCCAACATCTGGATGGGCCGCTAGAGCACGGGCGAGTTCAACTACATACAGGGTTTGTCCCCCTGTATCGGCATCCCTTCCCAGTTCCAGATCATGGCCACGAACCAATCCATGCACGCTGATCAGGACAATATAATGTTTTGACTTTACAGTCATAAGCCCATGTTATGCTTATATTTTGTGTAGAATTCAGGGTTCTGTATAATCGCCCCGCGCTGTTCACATACTGCTGCTGCAAATATAACGGCACGTTCAAGGATTTTCTTGAAATCCCATCCTCGTAATAATCCAAGAATGATCACTGCACTGAAGGCATCGCCTGCCCCCACTGTGTCGATCATATTTTTAACCGGGGCTGGATCAACTTTGATCACACCCTGTTCTTTCGAAGTAATAAATGCACCCTTTTCGCCCAAAGTAACGATGATTGCCTCGATTCCATAATGGTCTTGCAGGTTCTGTGCCATGTCTTCCGGTGACTGTTTTGAAAAGTTAAGGCCCTTAGCAATAACACCAAGTTCCTGATCGTTGATCTTTAACCAGCGCGTGCCTTGCAATAATTTATCCACGTGATCCAGTGTCCAGCATTCAGGACGCAAGTTTATATCCATAAAAACAGGCAAGTTCAGATTTTGTCGTAATACCTTGAGTGTACTGCGTGACATCTCATCACGTGCAATCAATGAGCCATGATAGAAAATTCCTGTGGGATTTTTCCCAATTGTTTTTTCAGCTTCACCAAGATTAATATAGTCATAGGCAACATTGGGTAAAATAGTAAAAGCAGGTTGCCCATTGGATAATTGAACGTTGACT
>DAOVJZ010000191.1 GCA_030632035.1 Granulosicoccaceae bacterium
ATCAGATACAGCAACTCGCGGTGGATTACTCACTACAAGTATTACAGTTACAGATTTAGGAGAATCCATCACTCTGTTACAACAAGTACATATAGTAAACCAGCCATGAAGAGTCTAAAAAAACAAGCGGGTATATCTCTTGTTAGTGCACTTTTTATTATCGTGGTGCTGGCGCTGATGGGGGGCTATATGTTGAAACTCAGCTCAGTTCAACATTTATCGACAGGGCTCTCGGCAAAGGGTATACGCGCGCACTTTGCCGCCGTCAGCGCGCTTGAATGGGCCACATGGCTGGCATCCAATTCTCAAGCTGATCACGATTCAATCTGCTCAAATCCGGCTACCACCACCAATTTTCAATTTACATCAGGAACACTGGCTGGTTTTAATATCACGGTAACTTGTGATAACTATGGTGGTTTTAAGGAGGCCAGCAAAAACTACGAAGTTGATTTCATTACTGTTGAAGCAAGCAAGGGTGGTGGTAATGACTATGTTTACCGCAAAGTCACTGCTACTATAAGTACAGGCAGCGTGCTTCCACCCTAATCAAGCCGCAGTACTTCCACGCTTTTCTTCCATACCCAATTCTTTAATCTTGCGCGTCAATGTATTGCGTCCCCAACCTAATAAACGTGCAGCATCCTGACGACGACCACCGGTATGCTTCAATGCGGTTTCAATCATAATACGTTCAAATCCGGGCGTGGCCTCTTTAAGAATACCTGGTTCACCATTGGTAATACGGTAATCTACCCAGCGACGTAATGCATTTTGCCAATCCTGTGTATCGGCCTCGGGAGCTGAGTTTAATTTCAGCTCTGGTGGTAAATCATTAATTGTAATGGTTTGACCTGAAGACATCACTGTCAACCAACGACACAAGTTTTCCAGCTGCCTGACATTTCCCGGCCAGTCCAGATTGCTTAAAAACTTTTTTGTCTCTTTGTTGATCTTTTTGGTTTCGACATTTAACTCTTCTGCTGCTTTATATAGAAAGTGTTTCAGCAACAGAGGAATATCTTCTTTTCTTTCACGCAGTGGCGGAATGTGAACCCGAATCACATTCAAGCGATGAAACAAATCTTCACGAAAACCACCTTCCTCAACACGCTTTTCAATATTCTGATGTGTGGCTGCAATAATACGTACATCCACTTTAACCGGCGCATGCCCACCAACACGATAAAATTCACCATCGGCCAATACGCGTAACAAACGTGTTTGCAAATCGGCTGGCATATCACCAATTTCATCCAGAAACAAAGTGCCGCCATCGGCCTGCTCAAACCGGCCTTTTCGTAGTGATTGCGCGCCGGTAAAGGCCCCTTTCTCATGACCAAACAGTTCTGACTCCAGTAACTCCCTTGGAATGGCTGCTGTATTCAATGCAATAAAAGGCTTATCTGCGCGCGGGCTATGTTTGTGAAGCGCATCGGCAACCAACTCTTTTCCTGTACCTGATTCACCATTAATCAAAACGGTGATATTAGATTTGGATAAACGCCCGATAGCACGAAATACCTCCTGCATGGCTGGCGCTTCACCAATTATTTCCGGTGCTGCTGTATTAATATCCTCAATTGATTCATGGTTAGCTCTTGCATGTTCAACCGCCCGCCTGACCAAAGCTGTTGCTTCATCGACATCAAACGGTTTTGGTAAATATTCAAAAGCACCACCCTGATAGGCAGAAACAGCACTATCCAGATCAGAATGTGCCGTCATGATGATTACCGGTAATTCAGGATAATGATTATTAATGCGTGATAACAATTCCAGACCATCAATACCTGGCATACGAATATCGCTCACAATGGCATCGGGTAATTCTTTATCCAGCCGCTCCATTACACCCGCTGCAGACTCGAATGTAGTCACATTCATATTTGCCTGTTTCAACGCGCGTTCCAGTACCCAACGAATGGAGCGATCATCATCAATCACCCAGATATTTTCCTTGTTACTCATCTTTTGGTACCTCCATTGGTAAGACAATCGTAAATCTTGTCTTGCCCTCTTTGCTATCGCACTCAATAATTCCACCATGGCTGTTAATAATGGATTGTGCAATTGATAAACCCAGGCCTGTGCCTTCGGCACGCCCTGTTACCATGGGATAAAATATTTTTTCTAGCATATCTACAGGAATACCCGGACCGTTATCAATCACATCAATCCTTGCAACAAGTTTGTATTGCTTTGTACCAATTGTGTAATAACGTCCAATACGGGTTCTTAAAATTATTTCACCTTCGCCATTGGTTGCCTGTATTGCATTGCGCACAATATTCAAGATTGCCTGAATTAGTTGATCCTGATCGATATACAATTCAGGAATACTTGGATCATAATCGAACTTGATTTTGACAGTTGTATTTTCTGCACTCACTAATTTACGAACATGATGAAGCAGTTCATGAATATTAATATGTTTCTTTTTTGGTATCTTGTTGGGTCCAAGAATCCGGGAAAGTAATTTCTGTAAGCGATCGGCCTCTTCAATAATAATCCCGGTGTATTCACGCAAACCTGCATCACTCAGTTCTTTTTCCAATAACTGTGCTGCACCACGTAACCCACCCAATGGATTATTAATTTCATGTGCCAAACCACGCATTACTGTTTTTGTTATGTGATGTTGCGTAATCAATGCCTCTTCACGTGAGATGCGTTTATGCCGTTCAAGAGAATTAATTTCAACCAGTACGCCCTGTTTTGCACCTGGTTCAAATAACGGTGTAAAAGTACAGTCGACTGTCAGCTTCTTGCCTTCGGGTAGATTCAACTGTTGTTCGCGCTCGGCATACTGCACACCCTGTTTGATGGCGCGATCAAATGAAGCCATCAGACTTTTGGAGCCAGACAACAGCAACTCCGCTTTGCTGCCGAGAATACGTTTTTGACTGACCGCAAAAATGACCTCAGCTGCTGGGTTCATATAGACAAGGGATTGATCATTATCAAACACGAGCACGGCCGTACTCATGTTATCCAGCGCCTGTTGGCCATTGGTCATGCTTATATTCATCTGTCTCTCCGCATACATAACCTCTTTATTGCAAAAAGCAGTCCAGAGTGCTGTTTTGGTGCGAAATAAAATAAAAATTTAATTAAAACAATAAGATAGAGATTAATAAAATCTCTTGTACAAGATTCGTACGGCTTGAAATACCTGTGTATGGACTATTTTGATGCCTGTTATGCACTATTATGGTGCGTCATGTCAGCTTTTTCAATATAAGAAATGATTATTTTTTTCATTCTAAGGAGGAGGTAGAAGCAGGATTGAAACACGATGAACATGAAATGCATTTTCACTACTTTCAGCCAAGTGTTTATCCTTGGCATCCACAATAACTGCCTTCAGGATATGGGTGCCACGATCCAAGTTGCTGAGGTTAAAATCGGTTGTTGTACCCGCCTCACCATACGGCTCCCCATCAACATAGAGTTGTAGCTTGTGACCCAGTCCGATTCGCAGAGCGGGTGTAATGGAAACAGATACAACGACATTACCCGTATTCTCCCTGATAGTACTGTCATGAGCAGGCGCTGCTATTTTTACAGTCTCATATTTTATTTGATCTGCTTTTTTCTTTGGTGGGGTATAGGTGAATTTACGCTGTGAGGGTTTAGGGGTATAGGTTTGCGATGGCGGCAAAATCATTTTCTTTCCACCTTCACACTCCTTGTCAGAGTAATAAATTTTATTCTCCGCATCTTTGCAACGATAAACG
>DAOVJZ010000014.1 GCA_030632035.1 Granulosicoccaceae bacterium
CCTGTCCTGCTGACATACCGTTCAAAGTCTTCTTGGCGCGCAAAATCGGAAGAGGACAATTCAGGCCAGTTGCATCCAGTTCTTGGTCAAAATCTGACATTTATATACTCCTTATTCTCTAATAAAAACAATAAATTAAATTATGAATGGTCCACTTACTCATCGAAGTATGACCTTGTCGAAATCATGCATCCGAACAGTCTATCAGCTGAACTCAAGTAGGGTTTGACGAACAGAAAACGGATATTAGCGGAATCTTATATGATAAATGCCGTCTAATAGCAATACCTTTTATATACATTAGTATCTGCTAATATACAGAAAAGCAGCTAATCTGGTATGCTTATTTATATTGAACCTTGGGGACACAATCAGGGTCATAATGAAGACAATTACTTACACAAAATTTTAATCCATTGACTCAATTTCGCGCCATATATCTGTTTTTGTTTTTGTCACTCATCTGGGTGGCTAACCCTCAAGCAGAAGAAATCCAGCTACCTGATATGTCAGATTCATCTGGCACTATCCTGTCACCGGAACAGGAAAAAAGGCTGGGTGAACAACTCATGCGCCAATTCCGTCATGTCCTGAAAATTGTGGATGATCAGGAAATACAGGCCTATGTCCAGTCACTGGGCTATCGCCTGCTCTCTCAAAATAGTGGTAATAACGGCACGCCCTTCACTTTTTTTGTTATCAATGATCCCGGTATAAACGCCTTTGCCGCCCCCGGTGGATATATTGCTGTCAACACTGGACTAATTTTGGCATCAAAATCTGAAGATGAACTGGCCTCGGTTATTGCTCACGAAATTGCACATATCACCCAGCATCACCTGACGCGTAGTATTGAAAAATATCAAAGATTGAATATCCCGAATATTGCAGCCTTAATTGCAACCCTGATACTCAGCGCCCACTCAGGTAACCCGCAACTTGCACAGGCCGCAATCATGTCAGCGCAGGCCGGTGCCTTGCAGGCACAACTCAACTTTTCACGCGCACATGAGTATGAAGCCGACCATATTGGCATGAATACCTTGGCAAAAGCAGGCTTTGATCCGCGAGGTATGCCACAGTTTTTTGAACGTCTGCAAAATGCCTCACGCTATAGAGGCAGTATTCAGGAATTTCTGAGTACTCACCCGGTAACAACCTCGCGTATCGCGGACTCACGTAATCGTGCCGAACAATATCCAGTAAACACAGGAAAAAGCAAAAACAGACTGGATTACGAGCTAGTAAAAACCAAAATCCAGCTTATGCATGAAAAGTATGCCTCAAAAAGTGTCAGAAATTTTTCAGCTATGCTGGAACAAAAACAGTACACAAATGAATCTGCGGCGCGCTATGGCTATGCCAATGCACTAATCAAGGATGGTCAGTACAAAAAAGCCCGTACACAAATCAACCTGCTATTGAATAAAGACAGTGAGCGAATCGCCTTTATTATCACCAAAGCCAAACTGGATATGGCAGAAAATAAATATCGGGATGCACAACGAGATCTCGAACGAGGCCTGAAAATCTATCCCTATAATGCCCCACTAGTTGATACTTTCGTTGATAGCCTGATGAAAACAGGTGGCTACAAAAAAGCCATTAAACTACTTCAGCAACAAATCCTGCATTCATCTAGCTCACCTAACCTCTACAAGTCACTTGCGGATGCAGAAGGAAAAGCCGGCCATAAATACCGGGCTCATGAAGCATTGGCAGAATATTATTACCTGAATGGGGCAACCGGTGCAGCAATTGAACATCTGAAATTTGCCCGTAAAGAAAAAAATACCGATTTTTACCGATCTTCCAAACTGGAAGCCCGGCTGAAGCAATTTGAAACAGAGTACGCATTTGAACGAACAAAATAGTTCGTGCTTTAAAACAAGCTGTTTTGTTATCCAAAACCAAGAATTGCTTTATTAGCTTTTTCTAAAATACCAACCCGATTTTTATTCCAAAAGCCTCACAAAAAAAAGTAGTTGATCTCTGTAGTTAGAGTAGTATTCTGGTTGCCTGTCTGAGACTAATTCGGACATTTTTTATAGCTGTATTGCTGGAAAATTATTTTAATAACTATCGTAATAACAAAAAGGAGGGGTAATGAAGAAAACATTAACGATCCTGTCAACCTTCTTAGCAACTTCACTCGTAAGCATGATGCTCGTAACGACATCGGTGAATGCTGCTGGGCTCTCTGATACGGCCAAGAAAGGTAGAGATCTTGCCTTTAACCGCAAGAAAGGTAATTGTCTTGCCTGCCATGCTATTGTTGGCGGTGTGCGTCCCGCGGGAAATATTGGCCCACCCTTGATAGCCATGAAACACCGCTTCCCTGATAAAGCAAAACTTCGTGTACAAATCTGGGATTCAACTGTAAGTAATCCTGAGACATCTATGCCCCCTTTTGGCCGGCATGAGGTCCTGTCAGAAAAAGAAATCGACCAAGTTGTCGAATTCATTCATTCACTATAACTAGATAAACCCTGGAGAACAGAATATGAAACGCAGACTGTTTTTGAAAGGAACACTTGCCGGAGGCGCAATCGCAGTTGCCGCCAGTGCAGGCTTGTTGATTCCTCGAACTGTTATGGCAGCCTGGCCCAAATCGGCATTTGAAGCCAAAAACATAAAGGATGCCTTAAATGCAATAGGAGGCACCAGTACAGCAACCAGTTCAGGCAAAATCAAAATCAATGCTCCGGAAATTGCTGAAGTCAGTGCTGAAGTACGCATCACAGTAGATGCTGATATGGATAACATTGACTCTATAAGTATTATCGTTGAGAAAAATCCCTCACCTCTGGCCGCACACTTTGAACTTGGCTCAGGAGCGCTGGGTTATGTATCAACACGTGTAAAAATGGCTAAAACCTCAAATGTAATGGCTGTAATCAAGGCCGGTGGCAAGCTTTACAGTGCCAAAAAAGAGGTCAAGGTCACCGTTGGTGGTTGTGGCGGTTAATACTACTCAATAAAGAATTTTAAAGAGGAATAGAACAATGGCAAAAGGCATATTGATTAGAAGCAAAGCATCAGGCGGTGTAACGCTTGTCAGATCAAGTATGAAACACAAAATGGAAACCGGGCAACGTAAAAATAAAAAAACGGGTAAGAAAATTCCTGCCCATTTTATTCAGGTTGCCAAATTTGAGCATAATGGAAAAGTTGTATTCACAGCAAATCTGGGACCCGCTGTCTCCAAAAACCCTTACGTATCATTCAAGTTTAAGGGTGGAAACAAAGGCGATACCATTAAAGTAAGCTGGGTTGATAACAAGGGTAAAAGCGCATCCGGCGAAGATAAAATTCGCTAAGCATGCAATCTGACAATGCTAAATAATTAATCGGGTATGGAGGGGAATATGAAGAAACTTTTACTTATCGTGACAAGCATCGTCATGGTTACCGGGGTTGCTTTTAGTGTGCAAGCCGATCCTGCACAGGATCTACGCACCTTCCAGAATTATTACAAAAAGAAATTTCCAAATGTGAAATTTGATGATTTTGGTAATGGCATTTATGCATTAAACAAACGTCTACGTGATGAATGGGAAATCACGATGGAGTTTCCTCCATTTGGATTGACCCTGGAAGACGGTGAACGTTTATTTAACAAACCATTCAAGAATGGCAAGACTTACGCAAGCTGTTTCAAGAATGGTGGCAGAAATATTGCACAAAATTATCCCTACTTTGATGTTAAAAGAGGAATGGTAAAAACTATTGAGCTTGAGATTAATGAATGCCGCAAGCGCAATGGTGAGAAAAAACTCAAATACAAGAAGGGACCCATTGTTGCAATTTCAGCCTACATTCACAGCATGGCAGAAGGAAAACGTACCAATGTAAAGGTACCAAACAATCCTGCGGCACTGGCGGCTTACAACAAGGGCAAGGAGTTCTTCTATGCACGTCGTGGACAATTGAACTTTTCATGTGCCCATTGTCATGGTGCAACATCCGGCATGATGATTGGTGGTAACGTGCTGAGTCCTGCGCTTGGACAAACCTCCCACTTCCCTGCATACCGTTCCAAATGGGGTGCTGTTGGTACTATCCACCGTCGCTATACCGGCTGTAACAAACAGGTTCGAGCCAAACCATTCAAAGGGCAAAGCAAGGAATATCGTAACCTGCAATATTTCCACACATACATGAGCAATGGCATTCCACTGAATGCACCGGGAACAAGATTCTGATTATGTGGTAATACAAAGTTGTATCAGAAAACCCGGCAAATGCCGGGTTTTCTTTCAGAGTCCATTTTTTTTAAAATGCATTTACTATTCCGGAGGTAGAACCAGATGAGTTTTTCACGTCGCGAATTTATCAAACTAATGACCGTGGCCAGTGCTGCCGGATTCAGTATGTCTGGTCTTGAAGCAAGCAAAGCCGGTATCAAGAAAAATTTTAATCCCGGCAATATGTATGAAGTTCCAAAGTTCGGTAATGTCTCCCTGTTGCATTACACCGATTGCCATGCGCAGTTGTTACCAATTCATTTCCGTGAGCCCAGCATTAATCTGGGTGTGGGTAATATGACGGGTAAAGCGCCCCATCTTGTCGGTAAACATTTTCTGAAACGCTTTGGCTTTAGTGAAAACAGTCCTGAAGCACATGCGTTTAGTTGCCTGAACTTTACAGAATCTGCACAGCGATTTGGCAAGGTAGGCGGGTTTTCTCACCTTGCTACTCTCGTAAAATCATTACGTGCACAACGACCCGGCTCACTATTACTCGATGGTGGTGATACCTGGGGTGGTGGTTCTGGAACCGGTGTATGGACCAATGCACAGGATATGGTTGATGCCCAATTGCTACTGGGTGTTGATGTCATGACCGGTCACTGGGAATTCACCTTTGGTGCTGATCGCGTAAAAGAAATTATCGAAAATGATTTTAAGGGCAAGATTGATTTTGTTGCACAAAACGTCGTAGATAAAGATTTTGAAGATCCTGTATTCAAACCTTACACCATGAAAGAAATTAATGGCGTACCTGTAGCCATTATTGGTCAGGCTTTTCCATACACACCCATTGCCCACCCACGTCACATGATACCAGACTGGAGTTTTGGCATTCGTGAAGAACGTATGCAGGAAGTGGTCAATAAAGCACGTAAAGAAGGTGCACAAGTAGTCGTTGTCCTTTCGCATAATGGTATGGATGTGGATCTGAAAATGGCCAGCCGTGTTACCGGCGTTGATGCCATTTTGGGCGGCCATACACATGATGCTGTTCCTGTACCAATAGAAATAGCTAACTCAAAAGGCAAAACACTGGTTATCAATTCAGGTTCGAATGGCAAATTCCTTGGTGTGCTTGATTTTGATGTGAAACATGGGCGTGTGCGCGACTTCCGTTTCAAACTGTTGCCGGTGTTCTCCGATATGATCAATGCCGATCCACAAATGAAAAAATATATTGAGAAAGTACGTGCACCTTATCTGGATAAACTGAATGAAGAACTTGCGGTAACAGATGATCTTCTTTATCGCCGTGGTAATTTTAACGGCACCTTCGATCAATTAATTTGTGATGCATTGATTGAAACACAAGATTCAGAAATTGCCTTCTCTCCTGGCTTCCGCTGGGGTGTTTCTGTACTTCCAGGAAAACCCATTACGTTTGAAGAAGTCATGACACACACTGGCCTGACCTATCCTATAGTCACACGCAACCCGATGAAAGGTGAATACATTAAGCTGGTTCTGGAAGATATTGCCGATAATATTTTCAATGAAGACCCTTATTATCAACAGGGCGGGGATATGGTGCGTATTGGCAAGTTAAAATATTCAATCGACCCACGCAAAAAAATCGGGAAACGTATTGATAACATGGAACTGGATGGAAAACCCATTGATGCCAAGAAAGAATATATTGTCTCAGGCTGGGCCAGTGTTGCTGAACACCTCGAAGGTGAACCAATCTGGGATGTGGTATCAGATTATCTGCGCGACAAGAAAACGGTGCGTGTCAAAGAACTCAATGTGCCTAAAATTATTGGTATGGAAAACAACCCAGGATATACAACTGCGCAATAATGACATCACTTGCGCTTGTTATTGAACCAGATGAACTTGAACCCCATCTGGGCAATCCGGAACTGCTGATTGTTGATCTGTGCAAGTCCAGTCTATATATGCAGTTTCATATTCCCGGTGCTGTTTATCTGGATTACAGTAAAATCATTCGTGTAGAAAAACGGGTAATGGGACTATTACCAGATATTTCTACATTGAATCAGGTTTTATCTTCTATCGGTTTCAAGGACAGTCACCATATCGTTGCCTATGATGATGAAGGTGGCGGCAAGGCATGTCGTTTATTATGGACACTGGCCGCATGTGGCCATCAGAATCTTTCATTACTTAATGGTGGTTTTCTTGCCTGGGTAAAGGATAAACATCCCGTATCATCTGATATACCTTCAATCATACCAACCAAGACCCATCTGGAATATCAGAACGAAAATGTTATTGCGGATCGTGACTATATCCTGTCCCAACTTGGCAATACCGATATCAAACTGCTGGATACACGTACAACAGAAGAATTTAATGGAATAAAACGGCTGGCCAAAAAGGCAGGGCACATCCCCGGTGCCACCAATCTGGACTGGATGGTAACGATGGATCAACAAAATAATCTGCGTTTCAGGCCAGAGAACGAGCTAAGGAAAATGCTGGCGGAAAGAGATATCACTCCAGATAAGGAAATTATTGTTTATTGCCAGAGCCACCATCGCTCTGCACATACCTGGATCATGCTCAAATCTCTAGGCTATGAAAAAGTACGTGGTTATCATGGTTCCTGGTCTGATTGGGGAAATCATCCAGACACTCCTGTTGAGCAATAGTACTATCTGTTAAACTATCATTCCTGATTAGTTACATAGTATTAAACACCCATGTCAAAATTGATTGATTATTTAGCAACACTCCCCCAATACCTGTTACCGCATCATTTTCTGTCCCGAATTATGCTGTTTATTACACGCATCCGTTTTATCGCGTTCAAGAATTTCTTCATAGAGACTTTTATTCGGTTATTTGATGTAGATATGAACCTTGCCAATCGCAGTCGACCTGAAGACTTTGTTCATTTTAATGATTTTTTTACACGCAGTCTGAAACCAGAAGTCCGCCCGATAGAAGGTGATGAAAAAACACTTATTTCACCTGTAGACGGTACTATCAGCCAGATTGGCAATATCAATGATGAGCTTGTGTTTCAGGCAAAAGGACATCACTACACTCTCACGGCTTTATTAGGTGGTGATGCAACACTGGCAAGTCAATTTATTAACGGTAAATTTACCACTATTTATTTATCACCGCGTGACTACCACCGTATTCATATGCCTGTTGCCGGTAAACTAAAAACCATGTTGCATGTGCCGGGTCGTTTATTCAGTGTAAGTGGACGTACCACACGCATGGTTCCCAATCTATTCGCACGTAATGAACGTGTTGTTTCTGTTTTTGATACTGAACATGGACCAATGGTGCTGATTATGGTCGGTGCGATTTTTGTTGGTAGTATGGAAACAGTCTGGTCAGGTACCGTAACACCGACTTCATCACGCAAAAAAGTAACTTCATGGCACTATGGTGAAAATGGTGACATCCAGCTGGAACGCGGACAAGAAATGGGACGCTTCAATATGGGCTCAACCGTTATTTTATTGTTTCCTCAACAATCTATTGAGTGGAGCGATATAAGAAAACCGGATGATGTGATCAAAATGGGGCAGCAACTAGCCCATATATCTCACCAAGGGCAAAATGATCGCGCAAAGATTTGAACCCACAAAAAATTGTTATTCTGGTGAGAAATACGAACGAGGCAGTACAAGACAAAAAAATACCGGACAACGATCCGGTAAACTACATTCCGACACCCTGTTCCCTCAGGGTATCTAAACTGAATTAATGCACGCTATCAGATTGCTTATGTCTCAATACTTCCTGTAATGAACGGAAAGCACCAACATCAAAATCACGAAACATCAAACCAATGCCATCATCAGACGTACGTACAACACGCGCCTTGATTTTATGTTTGGTTGAGCCGTCATCTGAATTGAGTATGAAATTTAACTCAACATTTGCATTCTTGGGTGGCATAACCTGACTGTCACCTTCTATAAACACGCCACCTAAGCCAATATCACGTGTCTTGCACGCCATATCATCTACACTTTCATAGATCAGATCTACATCAAGTTCTACCGGGGTGCGTAAGCTCCAACGATGTTCCATTTTTGTCTCCCATACCTTCGATTGTTAGTTTTGTAGTAAAAGGCATAACAACAGTTTAATACAAAAAAAAATTCGAGCAATCTATCAACCCAAAAACCACATGAACCAGGCAACTACAACATAAGCACTATTACCCCTGGCTTGAGTGAAGGAATCTCCCCTTTCCTAACACCACAAATGTATAACTGCTAATAAATAGATTGCAATTCCCGTGCCTATTTTTGCTAAAAGCCAAATTATTATTTAATTTCAACGAGTTGTAGGTGTGTATATCAGAAACAACTTATGGAAAATTGATCATTTTAGAAAAGTTGTAAAAATTCCTGACAATAAACCCGTCAATGCGTGTGCCATTACCACACCTAAGTTATTGATTTTTTGTTATAGATCAGCGGGACTTTACAGTAAAAGAAAGGCCACTATGAATATTGTCCAATTTTTCGGCAAGCATGAATAACCGGTCAACACCTGCCGCCACACCGGCACAATCCGGTAATCCGGCAGACAAGGCATTCAGCACCGCCTCATCATAGGCAAAAACCGGTTTACCTGTATTTATGCGCGCCTGCAAATCATGTTCAAAGCGCTTTCGCTGTTCCTGACTATCTGATAACTCATGATAACCATTGACAAGCTCTATACCACGGTAATAGAGCTCAAAACGTTCAGCAACAACCTCATCACTATCTTTTATTCGAACTCTCGCCAGAGCAGCCTGTGAGGCGGGGAAATCATAAATAAAGATTGGTTTTATGTTACCGAGTTGTGGCTCAATCAGATGCGTCAATAACAAGGCAAGCCAGTCATCTTTTTCCATATTCTGTGATATCAGGTTAATACTGTTGGCTTTTGCACAATTTTGCAGTTGTACTGTTGTTACATTGAAAGGATTCAATCCTGTGTATTGTTCAAAGGCATCACGATAGGTAATACGATCGGCCTTTTCTGTTTTAAGCAGATATTGTATTAACTCATCCACTTCATGCATTAATGCATGATGATCAAAATCAGGACGGTACCATTCCAGCATGGTAAATTCAGGGCTATGTAATTTACCTTGTCCATCATTACGAAACACCTTGCCCATTTGATAAATAGAACCACTGCCCGCCGCCAATAAACGTTTCATATAAAACTCTGGCGATGTGGTTAAATACAGAGTGTCTGAATTTCCTGCCCCGTTTATTTCTGTTTGTAATGATTCAATATGAGGATCAGTGACGGGGGCTAATGTCAGATTAGGGGTATCCACTTCCATAACATTACGCACATGAAAAAATTCGCGAATAGCACGTAAGAAATACGCCCTCTTTTCCAGGATTTCCTGTGATGCTGAAGGCATCCAGTCCGCTTCTATAGATTCAGGAATCAATGTGGACAAGTTAACTGACATAATCAGAAATCAATCCTTGGCGCGCCCCACATATTCACCCGAACGGGTATCGACCTTTACCTGCTCACCGATATTGATGAATAACGGCACTCGCACAACCGCACCCGTTTCCAATGTCGCTGGCTTACCGCCACCGCCACTGGTATCACCACGTACACCTGGATCAGTATCAGTTACTTCGAGCACGACAAAGTTAGGTGGTACAACTGCAATTGGAGAATCATTCCAGAGTGTGACTTCACACATGTCCTGTTCCTTAAGCCATAGCTTGGTATCACCAATCGCAGTGACATCAGCAGCTATCTGTTCATAGGTTTTGGGCTCCATGAAATGCCACATCTCACCATCGTTATAGAGATACTGCATTTCCGTATCCATCACATCAGCTGCCTCAACTGATTCACCGGATTTATAGGTGCGCTCAACCACGCGCCCGGTCTTGAGGTTCCTGATCTTGACACGGGTAAAGGCCTGCCCCTTGCCCGGTTTTACGAAATCACATTCTACGATGGAGTAAGGATCACCATCGATCATAAGTTTGAGACCATTCTTGAATTCATTGGTACTATATGATGCCATTTCATCTCCAAATACGTATATGTTCTAATTGAGTCAATAATGAGTATGATACCGCGAAGCGCCACATCACGCATTGTCTGCCTGACTAAAACCGGTGAAAACTGGCAAAAATTGTATGCCGATGCCATTACCGATCCACAAGAATTGTTAAAATTACTGGCACTCCCCGATTCCTTACTGCCTGCCGCCCGTGAGGTGGCTGATCAATTTGGCCTGCGTATTCCAAGATCATACCTGACTCGAATCAAGTCCGGTGATCCGGATAATCCACTCTTGCGCCAATACCTGCCCATTGGTGATGAACTTCACGATAACAAAGATTACAAAACCGATCCGGTTGGCGATATGAATGCCATGCCGGTTGAAGGACTCCTGCATAAGTACAAGAGTCGTGTTTTATTAATTGTATCTGGTGCCTGCGCTGTCCATTGTCGTTATTGTTTTCGCCGCCATTTCCCCTACGGTGATACTGCCCTGTCACAGGAAAAAATTGCACAAGCAATTGATTACATAAAAAATGATATTACGCTAAAGGAAGTCATTCTAAGCGGCGGCGATCCACTTTCACTTTCTGATGAAAAACTGGAATTGCTGGTTCAAGAACTCTCGCAAATAAATCACCTGAAACGACTGCGAATACACACTCGTGTACCCATTGTTATTCCTGAACGCATAACAGACAAGTTGATTAAAATACTGTCTCAGTCCTGTCTTGAAATTGTAATGGTGGTTCACATTAATCACCCTGATGAGATTGATGAAACGCTGGCACCAGCATTAGAAAAATTAAAATCACACAACATTGCATTATTGAATCAATCAGTGCTGTTAAAAGATATTAATGATGATATTGAAACGCTAATAGAACTCAGCGAAAAACTATTTAGTCATGGCATTACACCTTACTACCTGCATATGCTGGACAAGGTATCAGGTGCGGGTCATTTTGAAGTAGAAGAAAAAACGGCATTGGCGCTATACGATCAGCTTTGTAAACAACTCAGTGGTTACCTGGTGCCCAAGCTGGTACGCGAAGAAAAGGGAAAACCGTATAAAGTGTCACTTTCCAGTAAGTTGCTGTAGTTCTATTTGGTGGATACAGTCAAAAAGACAATCCTGATATAAATCTACCCGGAAATCACACCAGAAAAATCAGGCGGTAATACAACCTCTCCTCCCCCTTCCAGTGTTCCCTTGTCCAGCTCCATTGCAGTCACTGCATCTTCCAGTACATTGATACTAAAACGCAGACTCCATTCTGAACCTGCTTTAAAACCTGAACGTTTGTAGTAATCAGGATGACCAATCACGATCACAGCACCAAAGTGAAGCTCTTTGGCTTTATCCACTGCCGCCTTGATTAAAGCGGTACCAATCCCGCGATGTGACTGGGAAGGAACAACAGACATCGGGCCCAGCAAAAGAATTGAAACCTCACCACTGTCCTTACGGAATGTGACCCGAGTTAATAATACATGCCCAACAATACGACCATTAAACTCAGCTACCAGTGACATTTCCGGTTTAAAGTCAGCTGATTTGCGTATATTGGTTACAAATTTAGCCTCTGCCTCACCCTGAAATGCACTCAAATTCACAACATCAATCGCCCTGATGTCATCATTGGTTTCGGGGCGAACCTGAATATCTGTCATTTTTATACCTCTTGTTTATTATCCGGTTTGGGGTAATTGTAGCAGTATAATATGTCGCTAAGCTCCTCATAATCCAAACCCTTTTACCTGAAATCAATCCGGCATTCTTTACCTAAATCCCTAAATTTTTAACAAGAAATGACGATAACTATCATCAGGAAGTGTGAAGAAGTGGGTTGGGGTTCCATCATCCACCTGTTTCAACAAGCAAGGGAAAACAAATCCCTCGTATAAATGCAATAAAATTCAGGGACATACGAGTGAATCAAGAAGAAATAGCCCGTTGCATTATTATTGATGATGATGCCAATGAGGTGGAAAAAACACTTAACGCATTGAGAACGGCGGGTCTCAAGGTGCGTCATCAGCATATTGAAACTCAAGATGCATTTGATAAGGCCATGGAAAACCAGCGCTGGGATATCATTCTGGCCAAACCCCAAAGCAATGATATTGAGATTTCAAAACTGGCTGAAACCCTGACCGCTGCTGAAAAAGATATTCCCCTTATTGCTCTGGCTGACTCTTCGGATGAAGGACAATTTATTGCCCTCATGAGTGGTGGTATACGTGACGTTGTTTCTCCTCAAATGACAAAACGTCTGCAGCTGGCAATCACTCGTGAACTCAATGATCTGAATGTGCGCAGAAAATGGCGCAAGAGTGAAACCATAGCAAATGAAAGTAAAAAACGATGCCGCACATTGATTGATAGTTCATGCGATGCAATATCATATATCCACGAGGGTATACATGTTTATGCCAACAGCGTTTATCTAAGCCTGTTTGGTTACAATGATTTCGAAGATATAGAAGGCCTGCCTATTATGGATATGGTTTCCTCAGACGAACATGCCGAGTTTAAACAGTTTCTGCGCAACTACTTAAAGGATGAAGACTCAGGCCGGGATATTGATGTAAGTTGTCTGCGTACCAATGATTCACATTTTAAGGCAACCATGGAATTCTCACCTGCCAATATTGATGGTGAAGCCTGCACACAAGTCATTATTCATGACAAGGCTAATTCGAAGGAACTGGAACAAAAACTTAAATACCTTAGTAAACAGGATTTGCTAACAGGATTATATAACCGACAGTACTTTATGGAAGAACTTGAAATCTCGGTTTCCAAAGGCGTCAATTCGGCAGAAACTTCTGCACTACTTTATCTATCTATTGATAACTATAAATCCATCAAAGATGAAATGGGATCGGCAGTAGCTGACCTCCTTTTGGGTGATATTGCAAAAATACTGCAAGATAACATCAAGGAGCCCGATCTTGCCGCCTATTTTGAAAGTGGCATATTTACTATGTTGTTACAGGATAAAAATAGTGTTGATGCAGAAACTATGGCCAAAGAACTGTGCAGTATTATTGATAGCCATATTGCTAAAGTAGAAGATAAATCAGTCACTACCTCCTGTAGTATTGGTATCAGCCTGATTACAGAAACA
>DAOVJZ010000180.1 GCA_030632035.1 Granulosicoccaceae bacterium
AATTCTCAAATCGTTTATCTCAATGGTCAATTCCTGCCTCTGGAAGAGGCTCATGTCCCTGTGCTGGATCGTGGATTTATTTTTGGTGATGGCGTTTACGAAGTAATCCCGATTTATGGTGGCAATATCCTGAGGCTGGAAGAACATTTAAACAGACTGGATTACAGTCTGGAAGGTATCCGACTTATTAACCCCATGTCACGGGAACAATGGAAAGATATTTTTAATCAGTTAATTATAAAAAATGGCGGTGGTGATTTATCCATTTATTTACAGATTACGCGCGGCGTGGCACCACGTGATCATGGTTTTCCAGAAAACCTGACACCCACCGTATTTGCAATGTGTAGTCCGCTAAAATCATTGCCTGCACATTTCACAACTGAAGGTGCCAATGCCATTACAACGGAAGACATTCGTTGGCAATTTTGTAATATCAAATCTACTTCTCTGCTCGCCAACACTATGTTGCGTCAATTTGCACTGGATAAAAAAGCCGATGAAGCCATTCTGGTAAAAGGCAATAACGTAACTGAAGGTAGTGCCAGTTCGGTCTTTATTGTTATCAATGATGAAATAATAACACCACCAAAAGATACTTGTATCCTGCCCGGTATCACTCGTGATTTGGTTATTGAATTGGCAAATGCAAACAACATCAAATGCACCGAACGAAATATTACTGTGGATGAAATTAAATCCTGTAATGAAATATGGGTCACCAGTTCATTACGTGAAATCCTGCCTGTTACGAAACTGGATGACAAACCAGTCGGCAGTGGTTCTCCCGGTGAAATATGGAAGCACATCTACAGCTTGTATCAGGACTACAAACAGAATATACGCTCCGGTAAAGACAGTTAAGAAAACCCCTCCAAATTCAACAATTTATATAAAATAGTCTGTTTCCTCTATAATTAGAGGCAGGAGCCTATTATTTAAAAACTGAAAAAATGGATACCCCTGAAGAAGAACCCGTCATTGAATTTCCTTGTCTGTTTCCTATTAAAGCAATGGGGCTGGACTGTATGGAATTTGACATGCTCGTTTACAGCATTGTGCATAAACATGCTCCGGATGTAGGTGAAGGTGCCATCAAATCCCGGAAAAGTTCAAAGGGAAAATATGTTTCGGTGACTATCACAATCAATGCACAAAGCCGTGAACAACTGGATAATATTTATATGGATTTATCCAAATGTGAAAAAGTGTTGATGGCGCTTTAGAATACTGGTATGTCTGACTTAATAGTTCGTTATCCTGGTTTGTCTGAATACCTGCCTGTCTGGAAGGCCATGCAAACTTTTACTGAACAACGTACCCCGGAAACAATTGATGAACTCTGGTTTGTGGAACACCAGCCCGTATTCACACTCGGCCGTAATGCTGATGAAAAACACCTGCTCAACCCCGGGGATATCCCGGTCATCAAGGTAGATCGCGGTGGTCAGGTTACTTATCATGGCCCCGGTCAGGTAGTGGCCTATTTACTGGTTGATATCCAACGCAAGGACTGGGGAGTCAGACAACTGGTCACAACACTGGAAAATACCGTGATTAATCTATTGGCTGAGAATAATATTGAGGCAATAGCGCGACGCGATGCCCCCGGGGTTTATGTTGAAAATGCCAAAATCGCCTCACTGGGTCTGCGTATTCGCAAGGGAAAGAGTTATCATGGGCTCAGCCTGAACGTAGATATGGATCTGGAACCCTTTAGCCGTATTAATCCATGTGGGCTGGAAGACATAGAAATAACTGACACAAAGACACTCGGGGGTCCTGCTACGATTGAGCAAGCCTCCGAAGCATTGTTGGCACAATTCAAAACCAGACTGGGCAATGTATCAATAGAAACCCGCCCGTTTGATCTTTCTGCATACGAAGCAGCTTGAATAAAATTATGAATACAAAAACATCAAAAGTAGGCAAAAAGGAAACCGGTGCAGATAAAGTCGCACGTATCCCCATAAAGGTCACGCCCACTGAAGGCCGGCAACGTAAACCAGAATGGATTCGTGCAAAATTTCCTAATAATCCGGAAGTGATCCGACTAAAAAATCTGTTACGTGAACACAACCTGCATACAGTCTGTGAAGAGGCTACCTGCCCTAACCTGGGTGAATGCTTTGCTGGTGGTACCGCCACCTTCATGATCATGGGTGATATTTGCACACGCCGCTGCCCATTCTGTGATGTTGCTCATGGACGCCCTCAACCACTTGATCAAAACGAACCGGATAATCTCGCAAAAACCATCAAGGCCATGGAACTCAAGTATGTAGTCATCACTTCAGTGGATCGGGATGATCTGCGTGATGGCGGTGCTCAACACTATGCTGACTGTATTAAGGCTATTCGACAAGCCTGTGACAATATCACTATTGAGATTCTTGTTCCTGATTTCCGTGGTCGTATGGAAAAGGCACTGGCTTGTCTGGAACAGGCACCACCCGATGTGTTCAATCACAATCTTGAGACCGTGCCACGCCTGTATAAACAGGTTCGTCCCGGCGCTGACTACCAATGGTCACTGGAACTAATAAAGAATTTTAAATCCATGTTCCCGGACATCACGACCAAATCAGGACTCATGCTGGGACTCGGCGAAGAAATAGAAGAAGTAGAACAGGTGATGCAAGACTTGCGTAGTCATGACGGTGACATGCTGACACTGGGACAATACCTGCAACCTACCAAACACCATTTGCCAGTTTCACGTTTTGTAACACCGGATGAATTTGATCGCCTGGCCCGAATTGGAGAAGAACTGGGGTTTTCAAATACTGCCAGTGGACCTATGGTGCGATCTTCCTATCACGCCGATCAACAGGCCTCCAAAGTAACAAAATAATTCAGATAAATGGAGATCCTGTTTAACTATATCCTGAAAGGAATTTTTTTACCTCCGGGCGGCTTTATTTTTCTATTTTTTATTGGCCTTATTTTGCTTCGCAAAAAAAGAAAAACAGGTATCACTCTTTTATCCATTACACTTGTCACTTTTTATATTGTCAGCACCCCTTTTTTTTCAGACAACCTTATTGGCTTACTGGAAACCTATCCTGCACTCACTGAAAAACAATTAAAAAAAGAACATGCTGATGTAATTGTAATATTGGGTGCCGGTAGATACAAAAATGCTCCGGAATACAAGGGAGATACAATTTCAGAACCCGGTCTTGTCAGAGTTCGATATGGTGCCTTTCTACATAAAAAAACAGGGCTACCCATCATTACAACGGGTGGAACAGGTTTCGCAAAATCTGGTGCCTCTTCAGAAGCACAGCTTATGAAACAATCTTTACAGGAAGATTTTGGTATCCAGAATGTATTAACAGAAGATGACAGCCTGAACACAGCAGAAAATGCCCGCTTTACTAAACAACTTCTTGAACAACATGGTTTCAAGCGTGTTTATCTGATAACCCATGCATGGCATATGCCAAGATCGGTTGACATATTCAAGGCAAATGGGATTAACGTTATACCTGCACCTACTGGATTTGAAAAAACGGGCGTGCCTGGTGGAAAGCTGCTTGATTGGTTGCCTTCTTCTTTAGAAGGCACACGCTGGGCACTGCATGAAATAATTGGTCGTCTCTGGTACAAGTTGCGTTATTGATTGGCCCGCATTCCTCATCAGGATGACGAGATGATCACCTTGTCTATATCCAGACGCTCCATAAGATAACACAGGCAATCCTGTCGTATGATACGTGTATTGGTTGTTAACATGGCAGGTACAACCGGCAATGCAGTACATATAGTGTTATCTTCAATTTTAAAAAACTGCTCACTGATATTGTTTCCGCTTTCATCCCATGCCTCCAGCATCAGGTTTTTATTATCACGCAGCCGTGCCAGCGGTGTATTAACTGGCAACTCCCTGAAATTAAAATGTTCTATATCCTCAGGGAAACGAAAATCAGCCTGCTGTTCATTAAAACTAAAGCTTGCCTCATGCGGAATTTTTATAATCGCGACTGTGTGAT
>DAOVJZ010000069.1 GCA_030632035.1 Granulosicoccaceae bacterium
ATGAAAGAATTCAACCTAACAAAAGACCATATCGAACTCTATAAAATCCTGAAGTACGAAGGCATGACCTCCAGTGGTGCTGAAGCCAAGATCGCAATAGCTAATGGTCAGGTCTTGGTGAATGGAGAAGTGGAAACCAGAAAACGGAAAAAGATTGTTTCAGGCGATATTGTAGAGTTTGATAATGAGAAAATCCATGTGCAACCCAAATAAACCAACATCATTCCCCACTTAATTTTTTAATTTCTTTTTCCAACGCCACCACTTTTTTATTAAGTTCGTTTAACTTGCGAAAGTGTGCGGTGTTCTTCATGTGTTGGTTCAATGGCTGGGTTGGCAGGCCTGCATACATGCCCGGCTCGGTAATGTCCTTGATCACACCAGCGCGGTGAAAAAGCACGACATCGTTACAAATATTCATGTGATCAGAGACTTCGGTTTGCCCGCTGGTGATACAGCGATCCCCGAATTTTGAAGATCCCGCAACGGATAACATCGGGGTAAACAAACAATCCTCACCAATCTCCACATTATGCGCAATGTGTATAATATTATCCGTTTTGGTGCCGGCACCGATTCTGGTTTGACCATAGGTAGCTCTATCAATGGTGTTACAGGCACCGAGCAAGACGCGGTCTTCGATCACAACATGGCCGGTTTGCGGGATCTTGTGGCTCTTCCTGTTTTGGTCCTGCGCAAAGCCATAACCTTCCGAGCCAATAACGGTACCGGAGCCAATTTCAACTTCATTGCCTATTTTGCAATTATAGCCAATCACACAATTGGGATGAAAAAGACAATCGCTTCCAATCTCGACATCATTTTCAATCACCACACCGGCAAGCAGACGACAGCGTTCACCTAATTTTGCGTTTTGCCCAATCACCACGTTTGGACCAACAAAAGAGGAATCCGGAATATCTACTGTAGGATGAATAACCGCTGAGGGGTGAACTCGTTCCCATTGCGTATCCAGAAAATCTCTACCGCCATATTCCTGCTTGATCAACGCATGCGCCAATTTAACATTGCCTGTGACCAGAATACCCCAGTGATCTTCCTGCGCTGCATCCTTTGCCAGTTTTTCAGATACAACCAACGCCGCAGGCTGTCGCTGGCGCGCTAGCTCCAGATATTCTTTACTACTGACAAAAACAAGATCGCCTGACTCACAAGTTTCAACTGCATTAATACCAGTAATGACGGGATCCGCACCGAGTTGTTCTGTGATAAGTTGTAAGTCCGTGAATTTCTCTTTCACTTCGGATAAGTGAATACCCTTATTCATTGTTTTCTCCAATTATTCTCAATTGCTACTAACGACCAGTAACGGTAGTGTATGATAGTATAGGTTTAACAGAAAGACCCTTTGTTTCCTGCTATTTAGAGAAGTATTAGTGCTATGAAAACAATGAAAGCCTTAGTTAAAAAACACGCGAAAGAAGGTTTGTGGCTGGAAGATGTGCCTGTGCCGGAAGTCGGGAATAATGACGTTCTGATCAAGATTCAGAAAACGGCCATTTGCGGAACGGACGTGCATATTTATAACTGGGATGAATGGGCGCAGAAAACAATTCCCGTACCGATGACGGTGGGTCATGAGTTTGCGGGTGTGATTGTCGAGATGGGCTCCAATGTCACCGAGCTTAATATTGGTGACGTGGTTTCTGGCGAAGGTCATATTGTCTGTGAGCGTTGTCGTAACTGTTTGGCTGGCAGGCGTCACCTTTGTCCGAATACGATTGGTGTCGGCGTTAATCGCGATGGCAGTTTCGCTGAGTATTTGTCCATCCCTGCCAAGAATGTGTTCAGACCGAATATTGAAATCCCAATGGATGTGCTTGCCTGTTTTGACCCTTACGGCAATGCAGTCCACACCGCGCTTTCTTTTAACATGGTGGGGGAGGATGTATTGATTACCGGTGCAGGCCCAATTGGGATTATGGCCGCGATGGTGGCTGGTCATTGTGGTGCGCGCAACATTGTTATTACCGATATAAATGATTACAGACTGGATCTGGCAAAAAAGGTCGCCCCCAAAGCAATCCCCATCAATGTTAGCAAGGATGGGATCAGTAGAGACTTCATGCGTAGCCTGGGCATTCTTGAAGGCTTTGATGTGTGTCTGGAAATGTCTGGTTCACCAGTAGCGTTTAGAGATGCGATCGACAAAATGATCAATGGCGGTAGTATTGCAATGCTCGGTATTGTGCCGGACGGCACGGGTATTGATTGGACCAAAGTCGTTTTTAAAGGACTATTTATTAAAGGTATTTATGGTCGTGAGATCTTTGAGACATGGTATAAGGGTGTGATGATGGTGCAAAGCGGCCTCCCTTTGGAGAAAATCATTACCCATCGTTTTAACTACACCGATTTCCAGAAAGGTTTTGATGTTATGCGTTCAGGTCAATCTGGCAAGGTGATCCTCAACTGGGAAGAATAAGAGGAAGAGGGTATCTATGAGTTTTACAAGCGCAAAAACAAGTCTGGAAAAAGAGCTGGCGGAAATAAAGGAAGCTGGTCTTTGGAAAAACGAACGTATCATCGCCTCTGAACAAAAGAATGACATAACCCTTGCTGATGGTAGCGAGGTGATTAATATGTGCGCCAATAACTATCTTGGTTTGGCGAACAACCCTGAAGTCATACAGGCCGCTAAAGACAGTTATGACCGATGGGGTTTTGGGTTGGCCTCGGTACGTTTTATCTGTGGTACACAATCGATACATAAAACACTCGAAGAAAAAGTTACCAAATTCCTTGGTATGGAAGATACGATCCTTTATGCGGCCTGTTTTGATGCCAATACCGGACTGTTCGAAACAATATTAAATAAGGAAGACGCGGTTATTTCCGATGAATTGAATCATGCCTCCATTATTGATGGTGTGCGTTTGTGTAAGGCGGCACGCTTTCGTTACAAGAATAATGACATGGCGGATCTCGAAAGTAAGTTAAAAGAGGCCAAGGCCAGTGGCGCACGGCGCATACTTATTACTACTGACGGTGTATTTTCAATGGATGGAACAGTTGCCCAATTAGACAAGATTTGTGATCTGGCAGATAAATATGATGCCATGGTCCATCATGACGACTGTCATGCGGTTGGCTTTATGGGCAAGACTGGTCGCGGCATACATGAATATCATGGTGTGATGGATCGTGTCGATATTATTACTGGTACCTTCGGCAAGGCACTGGGTGGTGGTTCCGGTGGTTACACATCCGGACGAAAAGAGATCATTGATATGCTACGTCAACGCTCACGTCCTTATCTGTTCTCAAACACGGTGGCACCGGCGATTTGTGCAGCGTCAATCAAGGTGCTGGATATGCTGTCAGAATCGACTGCCTTGCGTGACCATCTGGAAGAAAACACACGTTATTTCAGAAAAGGTATGCAGGATGCAGGATTTGCAATTTCGGAAGGTGATCATCCCATTGTGCCCGTAATGCTTGGTGATGCCGTATTGGCCCAGAAAATGTCACAAAAATTATTAGAGCGCGGAGTTTATGCCATTGGCTTCTTTTTCCCGGTCGTGCCGAAAGGCAAGGCAAGGATTCGTACCCAGATTTCAGCGGCACATACAAAAGAAGATTTAGACAAGGCGATTGCAGCATTTGCAGCAACTTATGCGGAACTGAATAATTAATTCACCTGATTAAAACTGTGGTGGTGTGCAAGATAGTGGATTGCAGATAAGCTCTGTCCTGCCCGGTTTTCTGTTTTTTGTGTCAGATATTTTGACACTCAGATCTTACTTTTAGAATGCGATGCAACTTATTGTTTTGTATTGAAATAAACTAAAATTTAGCCAGCGATCTGTTGTGATGGAATGTAATAAAATCTTTACACTCTGGCTGATGATTAAATATAACTTGTTGAAATTTAAGAAAATCAGATTTTGGCACAGCATTTGCTTTTACTTTTATTGAGATTTTGATTTTTCGGGTTGAAGGTGCTGTTATGAAATCAAAGATATTGAGCGTTGATGAATATTCTGAATCTGATTTTTATCTTGAACGCCGTAATGAAACAGAACGCAGAACCGTAACAGCGGAGTCTCATCGCTATAATTTGCTGGGTGGCCAACGCAAGATCGGGCGTCGCAAAAATGAACAATATAATATGTTTGTTGATGTACATAACTCAAGGCACATGTTTGTGATCATTGGTATCATGATGTTATCAGTCCTTGATGCTATCCTGACATTAAAAATCCTTTCAGCTGGTGGAGTTGAAGTTAATATTTTGCTGGATTGGGCAGTTCAGAATAATATTGAGCTATTTACATATGTAAAGCTTGCGCTGACTGGATTGGGTATTGTTCTTCTTGCTCGTTATATCCATTTTCGCCTGTTTAATCTTGTTAGTGTTTCTAGCCTCCTGCAGGCTGCGTTTGTCGGATATCTTGTTCTGATCAGTTACCAGCTCTCTTTATTGCAGTTGATATAATAATCAACCCGTTTGTTGACACTTTCTTATTTCTTCCTCGTACTGCTTCATAATCTGATTGCGTTTTAGTTTCAGGGTTGGCGTCATGAAGCCGTCTTCAATAGTCCATGGGCTGTCGGCGATAATGAGATGCTCAACACGTGCATAGCCAGGGAAAGTGGAGAGTTGTTTGTTCATGGATTCCAATATGACATCATTAGTCACGTCATTAGATATGGAATCCCCGTATTTTTCTGAATGTGAGCTGATTTTTTTGTGTTCTTCTTCGTTTAGCACCACGATAGCACCAAGGCGCGACATGCCCTCGCCAAATACGACAACTTGTTCAAACAGGGGATCGCGGGTAATTGCACTCTCCATGTCTGATGGTGGTACTTTTTCACCATTGGACATAACAATGATTTCTTTCAATCGTCCGGTGATATAAATATGGTTATTTTCAATCCGCACAATATCGCCAGTATGTAACCAGCCATCGGGATCGATCATGGCCGTGGTGGCGGATTGGTTATTCCAGTAGCCTTGCATGATGCCGGGAGACTTGACCATGAGTTCGCCGTTGGCATTTTTTTTAACTTCAACATCAGTTAAAGGTGTACCCACGCTTTCCGGATCATTGTCTTCAACCGGGTTCACACTGATCACAGGACTGGTTTCAGTCAAGCCATAGCCTTGTTGCAGTTTGAGCCCCATACCAATGAAAAAGTGGGAGACGTATTCAGGCAGGGCGGCACCACCGCAAACAATGATGCGCAGTCTTCCGCCCAAGCGTTCTGCTATCTTGCTGGCAACGATCCTTTGCAGGATTGGGTGCAGAAAAAAGGCAGGGGACCAACGGCCACGTTTTTGTTTGTACTCAAAATGGTGCCAACCGATATCGGCTGCTTTTCTAACCAGTTTTTGTTTGAATTCGGATTCTGTGGATAATTTATCCTGAATCTTGGTTAATGCACGTTCAAAAATACGTGGAACAGAAACAAACATTGTCGGCTTGATAGTTTGCAGATCTTCACTTAACGTTTCAACTGAACGTGCAAAGGCTACCGTCGCACCCGTCATCATCGGAATATAATATCCTGCGGTACGTTCCAGCATGTGCGACAGTGGCAGAATAGATAAAAACAGATCTTCTGGATAGACAGTAATATGTTGAGCACCGCTCCATGCGTTCCATAAAATACCGTAGTGATTCAGCATCACGCCCTTGGGACGGCCTGTTGTACCAGAAGTGTAAACAAGCGTTGCCAGATCATCTGGTTTGCCTTGACGTTTTTTCAAGACACCGGCTTTGCCGAACAACCATTCGGTTGCCTTGATGATTCGGGGTTCATTGTGAATATCTTCCGCTTCATCTATGCAGACAATACGTTTTAATGGTGTTAAATTATTTTTGACACTTCTTATTTGCGCCCACTGTTCGAATCCGCCGATCAGTAACAATTTAACATCGGCATCATTAATGATGTAGGAAATATTCTCACCGCGATCATTGATATAAAGTGGCACAACAACCATGCCCAGACCCAGTGCGGCCTGTTCAAACACAGCCCATTCACGTGAATTCCTGACCATAAGGGCGACACGATCACCGGCTTCCAGCCCTTCTGATCGGATTGCCGCTTGCCAGTGACCAACTTCAACTGCCATTTCGGCCCAGGTTGTATCGTGCCAGACCTGACGTTTGTCATCATATTGACGATATGCGACAGCATCAGGTGTGCGTCGTACACGTTCAAGAAAAACACCGTCGAGTGTTTGTATAGCGTCTGGTGAGATCATGTCTTCAGTCATGCTTGCAATCCCTGTTATTTATTCCATCCGGCATCTTTTTTGAAACGCTGACCATAACGTTTTTCGAATTCATCCAATCTTTGGATAATAGTGTCCTTGCCGCGTTTTTCGACATAATGCATAGGACCTCCTCGGAACGGAGCAAAGCCAGTACCAAAAATAATACCACCATCAAGCAAGTCCTCGCCATCAACCACATGTTCGCGCAGGCAGGCCTGCGCCTCGTTTAACATGCGTAATATGAGTCGATCGGCAACATCTTCTGGTGGTGAATAGACTTTAGCACCTGATTTAATCTGTTTTTTATTCTTGTACTTATAGAAGCCTTGACCGGTTTTTACGCCAAGGTGTTTTTGCTCGACCAGTTTTTTCAAACGTTCGGGAACAGTGATATTCAATTCTTGCGATAAAATCTCGGCGACATGTAGACAGATATACAGCCCCACTGTATCGGCCAGAAGGATCGGCCCCATGGGCATGCCAAACTCAAGTGCAGTCTTGTCGATGGTCTCAATAGGGATACCTTGTTCAGCCAGAACAACGGCTTCAATTAAATAGGGCATGAGCACGCGGTTGACCAGAAAACCGGGCGCACTTTTAACAGGCAGTGGCAAGCGATCAATCTTACGTGTAAAGATAGCCGCATTTTGTGCCACCTTGTCACTGGTTTGTTCACCTTTCACGATCTCAACCAGTTGCATTTTGGCGACAGGATTAAAGAAGTGCAGGCCAACCAGGTTTTCTGGTTTGTTTAAAATTTCGGCTAATACTTCCAGTGGAATACTGGATGTATTGGTTGCCAGAATCACACCTTTTTTCAGTTTAGGCTCAATATCCTTGAACAGGTTTTGTTTTGCTGTCACATCTTCGAAGATGGCTTCAATGACGACATCAGCCTGTGCAAGCCCGTTACCTTTCATATCAGCCATGAGTCTATCCATCGCGCCTTGTATCAAGCGTGGCAGTTTCAGGCGTTTCTTGTACAAAAAATATGCGCGTTTCATGACACGTGCGAGCGCTTCCGGATTTTGATCCTGAATCGTGACATGC
>DAOVJZ010000240.1 GCA_030632035.1 Granulosicoccaceae bacterium
CATCAAACCCGAGATTTCTCCACGCGTGCTCCGCACTTGGTCGAAATGACAAAATAGTTGGGACATGACGAGCAGCCGTCACGCAGTGACACCACCCCCCCCCTTATCCATTTTGAATTTCTTTAACAGTCTCAAGATGCTCAACCAACCACAATTTAAATTCCTCTTCCGGAATGGCTCGACTAATAAGAAAACCCTGTATCTCATCACATCCCTGTTCTTTCAGGAAATCATATTGTTCTTCTGTCTCTACACCTTCTGCGATCACTCTCAGATTCAAACTATGTCCTAATGCGATAATGGCTTGTGTGATGGCAACATCATCATGGTCCCCGGGTATGTCCTCAACAAATGAACGATCAATCTTGAGTGCATCAAGCGGGAAACGTTTCAGGTAACTCATGGAGGAATAACCGGTTCCAAAATCATCTACTGACACCTTGATACCAAGGGTATGGAACTTGTCCATAATATAAGAGGCCATTTCTATGTTTTCTACCAGCATGGTTTCGGTGATTTCAACTTCAATGCAATCAGCTAATGAGCGACAGCCACAATTCAATTCTTCAATAAATTTCAGCGTGCTGTGATCTCTGAACTGGCGGGCTGATAAATTTACTGAACACCTTATATTCGCCAGCCCCTCTTCCTTAAGAAATTGATTAAACTCACAAGCTTCTCTTATCACCCACTTTCCTACTTCAACAATCTGATCGCTTTCTTCAAGAATAGGAATAAACTTATCCGGCATAACCATGCCAAACTTGCTGTTCTCCCATCGTATGAGTGCTTCCATACCAAATATTTCACCCGTTGCAAGATCGATACGCGGCTGATAATGCAGTCTGAATTCATCACGTTCCAATGCATGCAGTAATTGATTATGCATTTCCAGTCGTTCAATAGCATGACGTGTCATATCATGTGTGTAATATTGGTAGGAGTTACCACCTTCAGACTTGGCACGGTACATCGCAGTATCGGCATTCTTGAGTAAGGTATCAATATCTGTACCATCATCAGGAAAAACCGTGATACCAATACTGGTAGAGGAAAAAACCTCATACCCGTCAATACTGAATGGTTTCTTGAAAGCTGTAATAATTTTCTGGGCAACACGATTAATACTGTCAACATCATTGATGCCTTCCATTACAACTGTAAATTCATCACCACCCAAACGCGCAATGGTGTCGCCCTTGCGCACACAGTCACTTAATCTTTTTGCACTTTGTTTGAGCATGCTGTCACCCGTTGGATGCCCAAGGCTGTCATTAACATTTTTAAACCTGTCAAGATCAAGAAACATAACGACTACCTTTACACCCAAACGTTCTGCCTGATCCATCGCATGCATCAAACGATCTTTGAGCATAGTTCGATTAGGTAACTCAGTTAATGCATCATGAGTTGCCATAAACTGCAGGGATTCCTGATCCTTAATACGCTCCGTAATATTTTTACCGGTAGCAACAAAATTCAGGATATTTCCATCTTTATCCTTTAGTGGTGTAATCGTTTTTTCTTCATAGTAAACCGTGCCATCCCGGGAATGATTAATGAAAACATCATTAAATGCTTCACCACTACTAATAGTTTCCCAGAGCTTTTTATAGAAGTCAGGCTCATGCATGTCTGATTTAACAATGCCTGGACTTTTACCCATGACCTCTTCCAGAGAGTAGCCACTTATTTTTTCAAATGCAGGGTTAACGTATTCAATTATTCCTTCACTATCCGTGATTACCACAATATCTTCTGTTTGCTCAATCGCGCTGGATAACTTTTTCATTCTGGATTCGGCATCATCCCTGTCACTAATGAGTTTTTGTAATTCCAGATTCTTTTCCCATAATTCCCTGGTACGTGTACTTACCCGTTCTTCCAATGCATCATGTGAGGCCTGTAATGCCTCTTCCGCATCCACTCTTCGGTTAAATTCCTGTTCCAATGGTACAAATACCATTTTTCTTAGCGTGCCCCAGAAGGTGAGCCCCAGTATGCTGGCAAAGACCGCAACACCCGCTATAAAACGGTTTCGTGTCATTATGAAGTGCTTTTCTACTGTACTCAGATCCCAATCCAGTGAAATAGTGAACAACAATTTTTTGTTATCCATTACTGATTGAGTGATTTTTTTTGTAAATAAACCCGGAACCAGTTTTTTGTAAGAAACCAGCTCATAACCGTTTGCAGCCACTACCCTTATAGCGTGAGTATTGTGATTATCCATACCCCACTCAATTAATATTTTTTCAACATTTGTATAGTCTTTATTCAACCAGAATTGTTTAGTGGTATTAGAAAGAAATTCCAGATTATGTTTTGCTTCATCTATGGATTGCTCCACTGATGCTGCACGTTGCTGTGCCAACAATGCCACAACTGCCACAGACCCAAACACCAATAGCAAAAATACAAATGTGGCAATGAGGCGGCTTTTCTTTATGATGGATGTCTTAATCATAAAGGAGCCTCTGATTTATTCTGGGCGAAGTAGGTTGTGCCTAAAATATTCAGATTCAAGGCGCAAATCGCACGTAATAGTCGGCTATTGCGAAGATTTTCAAAGCTTCCTTTTCCCTGCTCACGCTCCTCACCTACATCCCTGTAGGCGACACAGAAGCTGGATATTTTAGGCATAAGATATGAGTTCATGAATAGATTAGAAGTTCCTTAGTCTTTAATTTTTTTCGGCAATAAATTCATCATTTGACGCAAGTTATCATAGTCCTGATCACTGGCCGCAATAAGTCCTGTTGCGCCCGGCTTGATGGCAGAAAGCACTTCTTGCCCCTTTGATGTCCTGGATAACGCCAGAAATATC
>DAOVJZ010000129.1 GCA_030632035.1 Granulosicoccaceae bacterium
AGCCAAGCGATTAAAAGGCGCGCGTTTGTTCATGGACATGGTCACGGTAACAGGTACTGAAAACCTGATGATGGCCGCAACGTTGGCAGACGGAACAACAGTTATTGAAAATGCAGCGCGTGAACCGGAAGTAGTGGATCTGGCCAATTGCCTGAATCAGATGGGCGCTAAGGTGAGTGGTGCAGGTACAGACATGATTACTATTGAAGGTGTCGATAATCTTTCTGGTACGGAGTATGCCGTGTTACCCGATCGAATTGAGACGGGTACTTATCTGGTGGCAGCAGCCATTAGTGGCGGGTGTGTGAAGGTTAAGGATACCCGACCCGACACGCTTGATGCCGTGTTGTCAAAATTAACCGAAGCCGGGGCAGAAATAACAACAGGGGATGACTGGATCCAGCTGGATATGAAAGGTAAGCGTCCTCAAGCCGTCGATTTGCGCACGGCACCATATCCTGCTTTCCCGACAGATATGCAGGCCCAGTTTACGGCGCTAAATTCAGTGGCTGAAGGTTCAGGTACGATTACAGAAACTGTTTTCGAAAACCGGTTTATGCATGTGCAGGAACTGCAACGTATGGGTGCCGATATTCGCCTGGAAGGGAATACCGCTATTTGTACTGGTATCGAAAAGCTGACCGGTGCGCCGGTTATGGCGACAGATTTACGTGCATCAGCCAGTCTGGTATTGGCCGGATTGGTGGCTGAAGGAGATACGGTCGTGGATCGTATTTACCATATTGACCGCGGCTACCAGTGTATTGAAGAAAAACTGCAACAACTGGGTGCGACTATTCGTCGAGTTCCTTCGTAAAAGTTGCAAGTTATCAATTAACCGTTATCTTTCGAACATGAATAATAAACTGACAATCGCATTATCCAAAGGTCGTATCTTCAAAGATACTATGCCGTTACTCAATCAAATGGGAATTGAGGCGGTGGATGACCCTGAAACCAGTCGTAAACTGATTCTGGATACCAATAAACCGGAAGTAAAATTGGTGATATTGCGCGCCTCTGATGTGCCGACTTATGTCGGGTATGGTGCGGCCGATGTGGGTGTGGCCGGTAAAGATGTACTCATGGAATATTCCGGTGATAGCCTTTATGAACCACTGGATTTACAAATTGCAAAATGCAAAATGATGGTGGCCGGTCCTGTTAATTACAAACCGGGTAGCGGGCGTTTGCGCATTGCAACCAAGTATGTCGAATCAGCACGACGTTATTATGCCGAGCAGGGCAAGCAGGTAGAGATCATCAAGCTCTATGGTTCTATGGAATTGGCACCGATTGTTGGTTTATCTGATCTGATTGTAGATTTAGTCGATACCGGCAACACACTCAAGGCCAATGGTCTGGAACCCATGGAACACATTGCCGATATCAGTTCGCGTCTGGTTGTGAACAAGGCTTCCATGAAAATGAAAAATGACACCATCAAACAATTCATTAATGCCATGACAGATGCCGTCAATAATGGCTGATATCTCATGCTAAGCATCAAACAACTCAATAGTAAGGACAAGGACTTCTGGCAACAGCTGGATGCCCTGCACGCGTGGGAAGGGCTTTCTGATGAAGCTGTTAATACCACTGTACGTGAAATACTGGATGCAGTTCGTACTCGTGGTGATGATGCTCTAATTGAATATACCAATCGTTTCGATCGTATGAGCTTATCAAAGGCAGGTGAAATGGAAATCCCGGCCAAGCGTTTGGCCAAGGCCTATGATGTGATTTCAAAAGAACAACAGCAAGCATTGGAAACAGCAGCAGAGCGTGTACGCAAGTATCACGACAAACAAAAATCAGAATCATGGACCTATGTTGAACCTGATGGCACATTGTTGGGACAACAAATTACAGCATTGGATCGGGTGGGTATTTATGTGCCCGGCGGCAAGGCCGCTTATCCTTCTTCAGTAATAATGAATGCAGTGCCTGCAAAAGTAGCCGGTGTTGAAGAAATCATTATGGTGGTTCCCACGCCAGATGGTGTTATTAACGAAATGGTCTTTGCTGCGGCACACATTGTTGGTGTTGATCGAGTATTTGCAATAGGTGGTGCACAGGCGGTGGCGGCATTGGCCTATGGTACTGACACCGTGCCACGTGTCGATAAAATTGTCGGACCGGGAAATATTTATGTCGCCACGGCTAAAGGCATGGTATTTGGCACAGTCGGTATCGATATGATTGCCGGGCCTTCCGAGATAATGGTGATTTGTGATGGCCAAACTGATCCAGACTGGATTGCGATGGATTTGTTTTCACAAGCTGAACACGATGAAGATGCGCAATCACTTCTTGTGTGTCCGGATACAGGCTACCTGGCAAAGGTGCAAGACAGCATGAATCGTTTGCTGGCGGATATGCCACGTGCCGAGATTATCAAGAAGTCACTGGAATCACGTGGTGCCATGATTCAGGTAAAGAACCTGGATGAAGCTGTGGAGGTTGCAAACCGTATTGCACCTGAACATCTTGAGCTGTCAGTAGAAGAGCCACAAAAACTGTCGGTAAAAATAAAACACGCGGGTGCGATTTTTATGGGGCGTTATACAGCAGAAGCACTGGGTGATTATTGCGCTGGCCCCAATCACGTATTGCCAACCTCATCGACTGCACGTTTCAGTTCACCACTGGGTGTCTATGATTTCCAGAAACGCTCCAGTTTGATCATGTGTTCACACGATGGCGCATCTGAACTTGGTAAGGTTGCCTCTACACTGGCACACGGTGAAGGGTTGACTGCGCACGCGCGTTCAGCGGAATTCAGAATCAAGGAATAAACTATTTGGGTGTAAAAGCCTGATCTTGCCTTTATGAAAGATAAAGTGAAAAAATTGATCCGCCCCGAGATACAGGCATTGTCTGCCTATCACGTAGCCGATGCATCAGGTCTGATTAAGCTGGATGCGATGGAAAACCCATACGGTTGGCCGGATGATATGGTCAACGATTGGTTAACGCGACTAAAATCAGCGGAACTAAACCGTTATCCTGATCCGGAAGCTAGGGCACTGGTAAAAAAGTTGCGCAGTAATATTGGTTTGTCGAACAATATGGAACTGATGCTGGGTAATGGTTCTGATGAATTGATCCAGATTATATTGATGTCGGTTGCAGGCAGTGATCGAGTTGTGTTGGCACCATCCCCTACGTTTGTCATGTATGACATGATTGCGCGTTTTACTGGTATGCAATATGTCAGCGTGCCTTTAAAAGAAGATTTTTCACTGGATCTGGATACTATGTTATCCGCTATCAAACAGCATCAACCGGCTGTTATTTTTCTTGCATGGCCTAATAATCCAACTGGCAACTTGTTTAATAAAAGCGATGTTGAAGCCATTATTAAAGCTTCACCGGGACTGGTTGTTGTCGATGAGGCTTATCATGCCTTTTGTGGTGAGAGTTTTGTTTCCGAACTGGAACGTTATGACAACCTGCTGGTTATGCGTACTTTATCCAAGACAGGTTTGGCCGGGTTAAGGTTGGGGATATTGATGGGAGCCCCGGAATGGATTACCGAGTTTAACAAGGTGCGTTTGCCTTACAACATCAATGTGTTATCACAAGTGAGTGCGGAGTTTGCACTGGAATATACAGACACGCTGGAATCACAAGCACTTGCTATTCGTGAAGAACGTGAGGTGATGTTGCAACAACTATCGGCAAACAGTGAAATTTCTGTTTTTCCTAGCAAGGCTAATTTTATTTTATTCAAAACACCTGCAGGGAAGGCAGACAGCATCCATCAGTTATTAAAAGAAACAGGCGTATTGATCAAAAACATGAATGGCAGTAATCCAGCACTAAAGGATTGTTTGCGTGTAACCGTAGGCAAGCCGGAAGAAAACAAAATCTTTATGGATGCCTTGCAAAAAGCATTACAACAATAAGCTATTTGTTTTTAATTTGTTGTGGTCGTTCCATTACCTTCAGCGTTGTTTCTTTTTTCTCATTTTTACGCATTAACACTATCTTGAGTTCAGTATCAGGAAGTACACCAGCAATCATGTTCATACCCTGTTTTGCATTGGTCATGGTTTGGCCATTAATGTGTGTAACAATATCACCGGGTTGAATGCCAGCCTTATAGGCAGGCCCATTACGCAGCACACCGGTAATCAAAATGCCTTCAATTTTCTTTTGACCCATCTGTGCCAGTAGTTTGGGAGTAAGATCTTGTGCCTCAATACCGAGCCAACCACGAATAACACGACCGTGTTTAATAATATGTTGCATCACAGTTTTGGCGAGATTAACCGGAATGGCAAAACCAATACCATGTGAACCACCTGACTTGGAAAAGATAGCGGTATTGATACCAATCATTTCACCATAGGCATTGATCAACGCGCCACCGGAGTTACCGGGATTGATGGCGGCATCAGTTTGAATAAAGTTTTCATAAGTATTGATACCGAGTTTGTTACGACCAGTTGCACTGATGATACCCAGTGTGACAGTTTGTCCAACACCAAACGGGTTACCAATAGCCAGCACGACATCTCCAACACGCAAATTGTTTGAATGGCCAAATGTAATGCCAGGCAGATTATCGGTATCAATATGCAATACAGCCAAATCTGTTTCGGGATCAGAGCCAACCAATGTGGCTTGAAAACTGCGACCATCACGTAGCGCAACCTTAATCTCGTCGGCATCGGCAATCACATGGTTGTTGGTCAGGATATAACCTTGTGCACTGGCAATCACACCAGAACCCAGACTGGTATCCAGTCGCTGGCGTGGTACACCAAAGGGGTTTTTACCAAAGAAACGTTTTAGCAATGGTGAGTCAAAGAAGGGGTCGCGTTTTTCCTTGACTACTTTAGCGGTGTATATATTTACAACAGAAGGGGCTGCACGGTCGACAGCGGCTGAATAACTGACTGGACCGGTTTGTTCGGTGCGTGATGGCGTGGCCCCTGGTCTAGGTGCTGTTTCCACCAGTGCAGGAGGCGCCTGTTCAAACAGATCCGGGCGCACAAACATGAGTGTGACTGCCACAATCAAGCCGACAACGATGGACTGGAAAACAAAAAAGAGTAATTTTCGTGACTTCATTCAGGCATTAAACATCCATTTATTACAGCCCTATACCCTAACATGACTGCTTGTTATGAGTCAGTAGTTTAGGCTTGCAAAATGGATTGTAATAGCCAAACATAAGCGCATGACATC
>DAOVJZ010000249.1 GCA_030632035.1 Granulosicoccaceae bacterium
CAGAGCAGGTGAATTTTCCGAGCGTGCTTTTTTGAACGACAAGATCGATCTGGCACAGGCTGAAGCGATTGCTGATCTGATTGAATCCGGTACTGAACAGGCGGCGCGTGCCGCACAACGATCACTGGAAGGGGAGTTCTCAACACAGGTTCATGCCCTGGTGGATGAGCTAATCCAGTTGCGTACCTATGTTGAGGCCGCGATTGACTTCCCGGAAGAGGAAATTGACTTCCTTTCCGATGGTAAAGTTAGTACTCACTTACAAGAAATCACTGAAAAATCAAACACTTTGTTTAATACAGCCAAACAGGGCTGTCTTTTAAGCGAAGGCATGAAAATCGTGATCGCCGGTCCACCTAATGCGGGTAAATCCAGCCTGTTAAATAGTCTGGCCGGTCGCGAATCAGCCATTGTGACCGAAATTCCGGGTACCACACGTGATGTATTGCGTGAACAAATCCAGATCGATGGTCTGCCATTGCATATAGTGGATACCGCTGGCCTGCGCGAGACGGGTGATATTGTAGAAAAGGAAGGCATCAAGCGCGCATGGGATGAAATCACGCAAAGCGATCGTGTATTACTCGTGCTTGATTGCAACAGTGATACATCAGAAATAGAAAAACATTTTTTTGCACAATGGCCGGGACAAACGAAAACGACCATCATTAGAAACAAGATTGATATCAATAAACACAAGTCGGAAATAAAAATAGATAAACAAACAGAAGTCTGGTTATCCATTAAAACCGGTGACGGTATGGAGCTATTAAAAAACCATTTAAAAGAAAGTGTCGGTTATAACAATACCGAAACCAGTATTTTCAGTGCACGCCGCCGCCATCTAGATGCATTACAGCGTGCACAAGATGCTATTGCAAAAGGCAAACAGCAATTGGAACAAAGCAAGGCAGGGGAGTTGTTGGCCGAAGAACTGCGTCAGGCACAACAAGCCTTGTCAGAGATTACCGGTGAATTTACTAGCGACGATTTGCTTGGTGAAATTTTTTCCAGTTTTTGTATCGGTAAATAAACAGTAATTACCTAATCCAAAACATACGTTCCAGCCAAACGATCAAAATAACGTGCACGATAATAGTGGCGTTTGTGTTCAGCATCGTCAGTAAAGGCGGCGCGATCATGCAACACATTATTACTGACCAGTCCCATGCCAGGCTCCATTAAGCCGCGATAGATATAAGGAGAATCACCATTCAGGATATCTTCCAGATAGGCCAATGCCTCTTTGGTTAAAGGATCATTTGCCCAGATTACATTATTTACCCGAATGGTATAGCGCATATGCAAGTCACCAGTGGATGTAATACTGAATACTGGCCCCACCTCTTCGTGTCGTGCCACCTTGCCATCTTCAATCCGTGCGGGAATGGTCATTGCATTCGGTGCCATCAGCGCACGAATATAATCAGGATTTTTTTCACGTAATAGAATGTAGGCAATCTCATGATCCATTAGCGCATTCTCACCACCACTGGCCGCACGTTGTACCACATGCAGGTTTAGGGCATGAATTTGTTTATCAGCTGTATTGTAATAACCATCGGTGTGCCAGTTAATTGCGTGATTGGTGTAGGGAATATAGTGTTGGCGTGCACCTGCATTTCTAACCGTCAGTGAAGTTAAACCATTCTCATCAGCGAGCCAGTTTTTGTTTAATCTTTCAAGCCCAAATCGCTGGCTCATTGCAAGCGGAATTTGAGGATCAGGATCAGTGCCGGTATTACTGGCATAAAGTGCCATATTGGTCTTGCGGCATCGGCGTTTCAGGGCATCCAGCTCACTCTCTCTAAGTTTGCGTGGATCATTAATCTCAACCAGCAAATCTCCCAGATTTTCAGGATAATCCTTCAACTTTGTATCACACCATTTGTGATAAAGGTCTTCATTATCAAGAGAAAAAGGGCTGAAAGCAGGCTGTGTTTGCTGGTCTGACTTATTCATGGATAAACCTCTTGTGGATACTATGGTGCTAAAATAAATTCGCGCCAGATTAAGGTATATCCTTATATATGTGATTGATATATGTCATGTCAGTCAATATTTGCCTGGATAGTCACCAACCACCTGAGATGATTGAAATATTAACGACAAAAAAAAACGGATGTCATGCATCCGTTTTTAATTACCATTTTTATAATCGGTATTATGGTTTTACATACAGGTAACCTTTTTGTTGAAGATGTGCCACTTCAGCAACACCTGAAGGAACAACAGTTGCATTCAGGTTGATTTTTTCTTTATTGATTTTTTTACCACGAATGGTGTTGGCGCAAATATTAAATTTCACACCACGGTTAGCCAGTGAAGAGATGGCACCATCAAAATCATACGCCTTGCCGGTTTTTTTACTCTTCTTGCCCATTGCACCATCAACCAGAGAAAATGCACCGGAGCTGTGTGTTACAACAATAATATCTGCATTTTCATCACCGACAGCATTCAGATGATTTTTTATATTACGAAACGCAGCGGTTGCGCTGTGAACATTGTTAACATGATAAACAACTTTTTGTTTGCTATAACCGTTTTTTGCATCACCTGCCTGTACAGTGAAAGCGGTTAGTCCCATAAGTGTTGCCAAAGCAAAAATACCGGCTTTAATTAGATTGTTCATTTTGTCTCCTCCTGATATTTTCAAATATCGTTCTATTAAATATTACAAGCCCACGAAAAAGTGTATCACTCTCGAAC
>DAOVJZ010000124.1 GCA_030632035.1 Granulosicoccaceae bacterium
CCCGCCATCATGGTCTGGTATTCATACAACAATTGCAATGTGCCCTGACTCGCTTCGGCCTGATAAGGCGTATAGGCAGAATAAAATTCACCGCGAGTGGTGATTTCCCATACTGCTGCAGGTATGTGATGTTCGTAAGCACCAGCACCAATAAAACAGATCGGTTTACCATCTTGTGCAGCACGTTGTTGCATCAACTGGCTAACACCCAGTTCACTCAATGCCGGGGGAATATCAGATAAACCTTTTATGCGTAACTCGGAAGGTATCTCGTCAAATAAAGCCTCGGTGTCTTTTACACCGATCGCTTCCAACATGGCATGAATATCTTCTTCAGTGTGAGGGATAAATGGCATAGCAGGCTTCTATATTAAATATTAAAAATTAATGATCTTCCGCAGCAACTTCTTCATATGCACTGGCATCAATCAAATCTTTCAATTCATTATTATCAGACAGTTTTAGTTTCATGAGCCAGCCATCACCATAAGCATCTTTATTAATCAATTCCGGTGTATCGGCCAGGGCTTCATTCACCCCGATAACCGTACCTGATAACGGAGTAAAAACATCGGATGCGGCTTTAACTGATTCAACCACAGCACATTCGTCACCGGCACTAACTTCACTATCAACTTCCGGTAACTCGATAAATACCAGATCACCCAACAAGCTCTGCGCATGATCGGTAATGCCAATGTTAACAGTGCCATCTCCCATATCCTGAATCCATTCATGTGATTTGGTGTATTTGAGATTAGCAGGTACGTTACTCATGTTACTTCCTCTTGATTTATTTTAAATTTTTATACACACGCCTTGCCATCACGGACAAAAGGCGGTTTAACAATTAATGCTGGAACACGTTTACCGCGCATTTCAACTTCGCATTGTTCTGTTTCATTTTTCGGGATACGTGCAAATGCAATCGCTTTACCTAGTGTTGGCGAAAAACTACCACTGGTAATCTCGCCTTCATCACCATTCACAAATACTTTCTGGTGATTACGCAATACACCCTTGCCTTCCAGAATCAGCCCGACCAGTTTACGTGTTCCATTCTGACCACGTTGCTGTTCAATCACCTGACGACCAATGAAATCACGATCTTCTGGCTCCCATGCCACGGTCCAGGCCAGCCCGGCTTCCAGCGGAGAAATCTCTTCATCCATATCGGTGCCGTACAAATTCATGCCGGCTTCCAGTCGCAATGTATCACGCGCACCCAGACCACAAGGTCTGACGCCAGCATTATACAACGCATTCCATAAATCCATGACCTTGTTTGCCGGCAAAATAATCTCGTAACCATCTTCACCGGTATAGCCGGTACGACCAATAAAGGTCTCACCATCGGTCACGGCATAAAAACGCTTTGCTGAAGCGGCCTTTTCGGCCAAGGTCTTATCAATTACCTGATGGGTCTTGTCACGCGCCTCCGGCCCCTGCACCGCAATCATGGACAACCCTTCTGGCTCATCGACTTTGACAGAAAAGGCCTGTGCCTGTTTTGTAATCCAGGCCACATCTTTATCATGCGTAGCGGCATTCACGACCATGCGAAACCAGTCGTCTTCCATGTAATAGACGATCAAGTCATCAATCACCCCGCCTTTTTCATTCAGCATGCAGCTGTAAAGCGCCTTGCCTTTATCCTTGAGGCGAGCCACATCATTTGCCAGTAACTTGCGCAGGAAATCGACCACCTTCTCGCCGCGTAATTCCAATACTGTCATGTGCGAGACATCAAACATACCAGCAGTCCGGCGTACTTCATGGTGTTCCTCGATCTGGGAGCCATAATGCAACGGCATATCCCAACCGCCAAAATCGACAATTTTGGCATCATGTTTCACATGTGCATCATAAAGTGGTGTTTTCTTGCCCATTTTCCGCCCCTAAAACCACAAAACGACTGCCATTAGAACCGGCCGTCGCCTTAAAAAACTGTAAATTTGATGCTCGCACTATACCGTTAGAACACGCCAATTCCAAGGTGCTACCGGCCCGGAAAGTCCCTGTATTTGGACGTAAAATTTACTTCTGAAAACAACCCTAATGCTTTCAATGAGAAAGCCGGTTTTATTCGTTATCTACTTCAGTTATTGGCCCTGGCATCGCTGCGCATCATGAGCCAAATGGCGGGCAAGGTGCCCACAACCAGCATCAGTGCCGCCGGTGCTGCCAGTTCCAGCATTTCCTCACTGGCCTCAATCCAGATACGTACTGGCAAGGTATCAAAACCAGTCGGGCGCAGAATCAGTGTCGCGGGCAATTCCTTCATCACATCAATGAACACCAGCACCCACGCACTGGCCATACCACCACTGATCATCGGCAAAATAACACGACGCAGATTTTCAATCGGACCCGCACCAAGAATCCGGCCTGCCTGCTCAATAGATGGCGTCAGTTGTTGCATGGCCGCTTCCTGTGCCTGTGATGCCAGTGGCAGGAAACGCACAATTAATGCAAACAGCAACGCAATCAAACCACCATAGAGCAATGGTAGCTGTGTGGTCAGAAATGTAATCACACCCAATGCAATCACTGGGCCGGGGATTACAAAACCCACCGTTGATAGATTGAATAAACTGTTACTTAATACCGAATGTTTGCGCGAGTGATAAAAGGCAACCGGAAAGGCACAAACCAGAGCCAGTGTCGCGGCCAAAAACGCCACCGTCATGGAATTCTTAACATAGCCCCAGAACTCGGCACCAATCAGCGCCTCTGTCCATGATGCCCAACTCCAGCTGATCATCCATGCCAATGGCAGGATAAAAGCAAACAACGCGATTATGCCTAACCAACTCCAGATAAGGACTTGTTGCCACGCGCTCGCCTGCGAGGGTTGTATAAGTGATGACTGTGCACTGGAATAATAACGTTGGCGTTTTCTAAAGAAACGCTCAACGACGAGGAAGGTAAGGCTTAACAGCACCAACACCAGACTCAAACCAGCAGCGGCCTGATAATCAAACCGTCCACTCATCTGCATATAAATACTGAGTGTGAATGTTTGATAACGCAACATGCTGACTGCACCGAAATCAGACAACACATGCAACACAACCAGTGCCAAACTAGCGGCAATCGCCGGACGCAACAAAGGCAAATTGATACGCCAGAAAACCCGTGCCGGTGATGCACCCTGAATACGAGCCGCTTCTTCCAGTGTGCGATTGCTATGTAACATAGCACCCTTTACTAACAGGAAGACGTAAGAAAATCCGGCTAATGACAAAACCAGTGTGACACCACCGATGTTATACAAATCCGGTATGGCAACCTGACTACCAAACACATTAGTCCACGCCTGACCCAACCAGCCATCGCTATCCAGCATAACGGTATAAATATGGGCAAACACATACGTCGGGATAGCCAATGGCAATACCATTAACCACGTTGCCAGTTTTTTACCTTTAAAATCACGGCGCGTAATCAACCACGCCGATGAAACACCTAAAAACAGGCAACCCAACGCTACCAGTGTGGCGAGTGATAATGTATTCCAGAGTAATTCCGGCAGACGCGCACTCCACAACCCCAACCATTTTTCGGCCGAAAGTTGCAGACTATTTTGAATAATAAACAACAGTGGAATAATGGCAATCAACACCACTAATACTGAAAAGAATCCAAGCGAACCTAACTGCCTGATATTGTTCAGGAGTCGTTGCATTATATTCAGTTCAGTACCAGCGTGGCTGGCCAATGGTGTAGACATGAATTAAGTTTAACTCATGTTTAAGGCATGCCTAATTTTTCGATCAGCTCAATCGTGTCACTACGGTATTTGAACAAGTCGATCATAGGAACATTCGCTGTTTTATAGCTATTCAGTGGTGGAATATCGCTGTGTGCAGGCACCCCTGTTCTTGCCGGGTATTCACGGTTGGTTTCAGCAAACATTTTCTGGCCTTGTTCTGATACTAGAAACGCAATCAGCTTTTCAGCTTGTGCCCGTTTTTTTGAATGTTTGGAAACAGCAATACCAGCCACATTCCATGCGATACCCATTCCCTTATCATCTTGATCAGGCAAAACCAGGCGAATCGGTGCATTTGGATATTTCACTAAATGACGGTAAAAATAATAATGATTAATTAATCCAACATCTTTTTTACCTGAGGCCACGGCCTTAACTACCTTGCTGTGTTTATTAAAGACCTTACCACCGGAATTTTCTTTGAGTCCTTTCAACCATCTTTGGACACGGTACTTATCCGCTGCACGCATATAAACCGTGGCACCGGCAATGAAACTACCATTACCACTATGAGTCACGGCTATGCGGCCCTTGAAACGTGGATCGGCCAGATCAAATACCGAGTCCACATCCTGCACATTTTTTTTGTTGGTGTTCACCACCAGTACACGTGCACGCGCAGACAACCCAACCCAGGTATTATCTTTAGCACGTAAATTTTGATCGATCACCGAGACCAGTTCATCCGGGATGGGTTGAAACAGGTTTTGCTCAGTGCCTGCCTGCAAGCTACCAGCATCATTACTCAAAAACAGATCGGCCTCAGTCCGGTCACCTTCCACACGTAGCTTGTTCAACAAGGCCGTTGATTTGGCGCTATGCAAAATAACCTTGATACCGGTCTTTTCCGTAAATGTCTTAATCACCGGCTTTACGAATTTGTCACTGCGACCGGAATAAATAACCAGCGCGTCATTGGCTGCAACGGCTGCCATGCTTTGAATCAGTAACAGCAAAACTACGCTTAACCTGCTAAAAAACTTCATTTTTTTCTCCATACTCATAAAAAACAATAACTTGAACATCTAGTGACTAAAACCCCACAATATGCTATAAATGATAATCATTCTCATTAAGAAAAGCAATAGCTATCCCCCTTTTCTTTCTGAAATCACGGGATCTAACATCACTTCGAGATTTTAATAGCGAGGACGAGCCAGCTTAGCCAGATCACCCTCCAGGCCCATAGCTCGACGCATGATCATATTCTTCAGTGGTGTCAGATTATTGGCCAGGCTTAGTCCAAGATTTCGCAGGTCGGTAACCGGTGCCAACTGACTACCAAACAGACGCTTGAATCCGTCCATGGTCGCCATCATGGTGAGATTGTCACCCTTGCGCCAACGTTCAAACTTACGCAACACTTGTATCGCGCCAATATCACGTTTTTGATCCAGTGCATCCAGCAGCACATCCGCCAGTGAGGCCGCATCGGCCAAACCGAGATTCACACCCTGCCCGGCGAGCGGGTGAATGGCA
>DAOVJZ010000012.1 GCA_030632035.1 Granulosicoccaceae bacterium
ATGGTATAAAAAAGCGGAGTCTATGGGTTAATAGAACGCTCTAAAGTTCTGACCACATCCTGACCAGATTCACATAAGACCGATCAACCTGATCGGTTTCTTCTTTGCCCGTCATTTCCACCCGCATTTTTTCGCGCGCATGGTATAAATCAAATAATATTTCCCGCTTTGCGGCTTCCCTGACCATGCTCTGTGCCCAGGTGACAGCGACAATACGCTCACCTTTTGTCACTTCATTCACATGATGAATACTGGCAGAAGGATAAACAACAACATGACCCGCTGGTAACTTGACCTCTGCATCACCAAATGCAGTGCGCACAACTAGCTCCCCGCCTTCGTAATCAGAAGGATCGCTCAAAAAAACAGTGGTTGACACATCAGAACGATAAGGTGAACCGGCAAACATAAGGGGGTTTCCACCATCATAACTATACTCCTGCAAACCCAGGATAAAATGATATACGAAACGGATGGGTTATTGACTATCGGTTGGGTTAACTGGCTTTTTTCACCCAATTCTGGATGATGGCTTTGATTTTATCAGGCGATGAAATAATATCGTTAACACCTGCTTGCTCACATCTATTTCTTAGCTCCTGATTATCTTGGGTTATTATGGCAATCATTGGATGGTAGATATGGTGCATTTCATCATGTAACCGCACACATTTAACAAATTCATTGAGGCAAATATATTCAGATTCCGGATTAAACAATATAAATCCGTACTCAATATGATTCAGTGAATCCAGTGCATCTTGCATTGACTCAGCCACATCAGAACGCATATTCACTGTAGAAAGAAGATGGGTAATATTTCTTTGGTTTTCAAGATTGTCATCAACGATAAGAATTCGACTGGGTAACTTCATGTTGTGCATCTCACTGATAGTGTACCTGGTAATAATGGATTCAGTATCATCCACTTCTTTTGACATAACTGTATTCAAAGCACTGAGCAAATCAGCATCTTCTATTGGCTTTGTCAGATAAGCCATTACACCCAGGCTTTTTGCAGCATCACCAAACCCACGCTGTCCAGATGATGTTAATACCACCTTTCTTGGACTTGCAATAGTATTGTCTTTATTAATAACATTGATAATTTCTTGCCAATCAACCAATCCTTTTTTGATATCTATTATCATCATGTCAGCTGGCTCACCCTGAGATGTCTTGTCGCGCAGACACTGTATTGCATCCAGTGAGGAGTAAATCGTTTCGCTCTGTGCGTGGCAAGCAGTCAGTTTTGACTGAAGTGCTTCAGCAGCATCATGGTCATCGTCCAAAATCAAAATCCGTTTATCTTTAAGTAAGGAAATATTCTCTAAATCAATATCGGGAATTTCTGTTTTACTCAATTGCATAGTGAACCAGAATGTACTTCCTTCTCCTTCTACGCTATTGACACCCATCTCACCACCGATCATTTCGACCAATGATTTGGTGATAGCCAGACCCAGACCCAACCCCCCATGTAAGCGTGTAATTGAGCTATCCACTTGACGGAACGCATCAAAAATATTTTTTTGTGATGATTTATCAATCCCGATACCGGTATCCTCAACTTCCACAATCAACAATGCATCACTTTTATGTTCTTCCAGCACACCAACCCTTATATTAATGTCACCTTCTTCAGTGTATTTCATTGCGTTATTAACCAGATTAACCATGATCTGGCGTAACCTGCCTGGTGGGCCCATAAGCTGTAGTGGTATTTTGGATGATAACTGGGCCTGCAATCGAATCCCTTTGGTGGCTGCCATGTTTTTAAAGAAATCCACAACACTATCCATGGTCATTCTTAAATTAAAATCTATATTCTCAATTCTTAACTTTCCTGAACCCATACGAGTAAAATCGAGTGCATCATTAATGATTTCCATTAATCCGTTTGCGGAATCACTGATCGTATCCATATAAGCCAGCTGTTCCTCATCAAGACGCGTATCTTCAAGAAGTTGTATAAACCCGAGAATACCATTCATTGGTGTGCGCAATTCATGACTCATATTGGAGAGAAAATCTGATTTCACCCTTAATGATTCAAGCGCTGAATCACGCGCCGATTCCACTGCCTCAATCATATCCCTCTGTTCAGTCACATCCCTGATCACACCAACATAGTAAGTTACATCATCCAACTTAAGAGGCGTAATCGCCAAATGTATTGGAACAATCCTGCCAGATTTATGCTGAGCCCTGACTTCACGACCAATACCAACAATATAACCTCTTCCTGTTTTATCATATTTTTTCAAATATGAATCATGCATACTGGCTTCCGCCTCAGGCATAATCATCTTGATGTTGTTTCCAATAATTTCTTCTGGCTTGTAACCTGTGATTTCTTCAATTGCAGGATTACAAACTTTAACAATCCCATGTTTGTTGATTGTAATAATGGCATCTATTACGGTGTCAAAAATAGCTTTGAGATGGGATTCCTTCTGACTTAATATATCCTCTGTTTCTCCTAGTTTCGTCTCGCTATCACCCAGTAGTATTTTCAGTTTTTCATTGGCTTCATTAAGTTTAATAATGGTTTTGTGATGACTGGTTATTTCGCTTGTCAGTTCATTAGTTCTGTTTTCAACAGTTTCTTCCAATTCAAGCTTGTAATTATCTTCTGCCTGACGTATTTTTGTTTGCCCCCTGATGTACATAACAGATAGAAATAAAAAAACTATTACAAAAGATAATGCGAACATAAGAAATAATTTCTCTGAAACCACATCTCGCCTATCCCAAAAATAATTATCTGGATAACTCGTCCGCAAAGACCAGCCTGAATCATTATCAGGCATATTAATATTAATCATCTCAGAATAAATCAAACTATTATCAGGCCCGGATTGTGTTAACAAAGCTTTGTTAAAAGCATCGTTACCACCATTGTCCATTCCGATAACAAGCTTGTATTTCTTGTTGACGATGTGAATATTATTATTGGGTAAAAGCTTTCTTATGACATCAGTTAAAATCACTCCTGACACCACACCACTCAATTTTCCATTTGGCATATGAAAAGGCGTCGAATAAATAATGCCTTTGTTTTGCACTGCGTTTTTTTTCATTCCTGTAATAACACGAGCATCACACGTCAATACTTCCGGACCTGATATAAAGGGTGATGGATGATTTAACATATCCTTATGAACACCGACATCTTGTTCTGCCCAATCTAAATGTTTGCGAATTAGTTTATATTCTTCGATTTCATTGGATTCATCATGAGGGAAATCAATTTCGCTTTCAAATGAGAGAAGGGGTTTGTGATTCGATTTTGTTTTTGGGTTTATCTTGCCAGGCTGAAAATCCATGGTGGTTATATAGATTTCGGAAAGATTAAGGTTTTGTATTAATGTGTTGTAGATTTCCTGTGTTGAAACTCGAGCATTTTCATCCAGCTTACCCTCTGTATTAATAATATTTTTTATATCAGGAAGTCGCGCGATAGTTTGCAAGCCTTGTTTGAGCAATGCAAAATATTGCTCTATATCCTTAATGATTTCTTTGGATTGGCTATTTTGTGATGAAATATAATCTTTTTTCAGATACTCCATATCATGGTTGTATTTCCAGAAAATGGTTACACACAATATGGCGGCAATAGCAAATACCAGGATGTATTTGCTATCGTCATTGAGAGGTTGTTGTTTTATTTTTTTCTGTTCCATATCATGAAACCACGAAGGCTTTCGCAATACACCTTCTTATATATTCCTCATAAGAGCTAATATCGGCTAATCATATATAAGCATTAGAGATTTTAGGGGGAAATGGACACAAATCTGTATTGGATATACAGATTTAAAAACAGACAACCTATTGTTTAATAATGAAAAAAAGAATCATCTCTGTTTAATGAACTGCTGGAAGGATAGTTATTCTTCGCCTGTTGCGATCGGATGACTGCTGTCTGTAATCCACTCACTCCATGAGCCCACATATAGTTTGCTGCCAGCAAGTCCCGCTGCTTCCATTCCGATTATATTGTGGCATGCGGTTACACCAGAACCACACATGTGGATCACTTTATCCGGTGAGCTGTCTTTCATAAGATCGTTGAACTGTTCTTTCAATTCTTCCACAGAAAGAAAATCACCACCCATGTCCAGATTGTCTTCAAAAGGAAAATTGATTGCGCCAGGAATATGTCCTGCCACTTTGTCCAGCATTTCAATATCACCGGAAAATCGTTCCTCTGCGCGCGCATCAATTAAAACAATTTTGTTATTGCCGTTAACAAACTCCAGCACATCGTCTGAACTAACAATCATGTCATCTCTGAAATTCGCCTGAAAATTTGATGGTGTAACTTCTGGCAGCTCATGACTTGTTTTATTGCCTTCACGACGCCACTTGGGATAACCGCCATCCAGCAATGCGACAGCGTCATGCCCTGCCCATTTTAACAACCACCACAAACGCCCTGCCACAGCACCAAAACTTTCATCATAGACAACAACCTGAGAATTATTGGTTACACCATTCTCTCTTAACCACTGCACAAACTGGTCTTTGTCTGGCAACGGATGTCGCCCTGTTGTTGGTGTGATCGATGAGGAAAGATCATTATCAAGATGAGCATAACGTGCCCCCTCAACATGATCATGTAAATAATGCTCACGCCCTACTTCAGGTGCAGTTAAAGTGAAACGACAATCAAAAACAATCCAGTCAGGATCGCCCAGATGTTCTGCTAACACGTGCGTGCTAACGAAAGATGTGTATGACATAAAGGAATTCCAAAAACAAAGGGCTACTTAGTGTAGCCCTTTATCAAAAGTGATTAATAACCACCCTTTCTACGACTTTCCGGCAAGCCGCCGATACGACCGCCTTGCTTGGAGGGGTCTTTAGGGAAAAGTGCATAGATATCTTTTTGAGCCAGGCTTTCACCCCACTTGGCAGACATCGCTTTTACAATCTTGCGTGTATTAGGTTGGTTGCCACCATTATTAATAAATTCATCACGCAGGAAGTTAATCAGATCCCAGTGCTTTTCAGATAACTCAATACCTTCTTCTTTCGCGATTTCTTCTGCAACACCTTGGCTCCAGTCAGCAATATCGACCAGGTAACCATTTTTGTCAGTTTCAACAGTTTTACCATCAATTTCGTAAGCCATCGTTTCCTCTCTTATTACTCCAGATTACATTTCCACAAATACTACTTGTAATTCAACAGGCGCATATTCTAATCCAATTTTTACCGCTATCCCAACCCCTGAGGGCAAATTTCTTTATTTTTCGTTACCTGAGTCAATATTGGAAACCGCCTTTATGCCCCTGTGCGGGATAAACAGACCACAACCCATGTGCTGAAGTGAGCCCAGTCCAGTCTGTTGTAGTTTTATTGATGCCTCATCATCAAGATCGGCAAGCATCAGACTACGGGTTTTTATTTCCCCATCAGGGCTTTTGATAAGCGTTTCTCTGCCACACATCATCTTGCGCGCATGTATATCCAATGCTTTTAGTTGTTCAAAAACATCAGCAAGAAATTTTTCTTCATCGTTGTCATCATCAGCAACCAGATAACGGGAAAAAAGTGTTTCAAACGATTCGAGTTGTTTTATATTCATGTCATAAACCGTGAGCTTATTTCCGGCAACATCAAGCTCAACACCCGATAATTTCTCTGCATCTGAAATGCGTTCTTTGGGGACTCGCAAGGAAAATCGTGTGCGTTTTGATAGATACAATAATTCATCCGGATCTTCCGGACGCATCCATCCATTACCAGAAGCAACCACATGAATTGTGTGCAGTCCCACACCTGGAGCTTCGATCCATGGCAAGGCCTGTTTTACTGATTGATAAAGGGAGTATGCATGATCAACTGGCAAGGCCTTGCAGTTGGTTTTAAAAACCAGATCGACCACATCATCTGATGGGGTAATGACTGACTTATCTTCTGGCTCTTCCCAAAACATGATTAATTACTGAGGAAGTTTCGCCCAGATTGCTTCACGATCTATCCACCAGTTTTCCTGCACCAATACATCAACTACATTTCGCAAACGTATCAGGAATTTTTCTGGCTCATCTAATTCAAGTTTTTCAATCCACTTGTTGAATGTTTCCTGTGTTTCAACATTACTGTGGCGTCGCGCCACTTCGGCAAGACGCTGGTTAGTAAAAAATTCCAGATCATCATGTTTTTTACCTTCAGTACGTAAATCAACTATATAACTTGATGTTGCAGCAGCAAGTGCCGCACCATCTGAGTCTTCCGGAGTTTCATCAATAATATGATCCAGCATCGCAACCGTTAGTTCAGGATCAACATCCGGGAATGTAACACCTAACCAGACTCCTTGGCCTAATGCAGGAAGAGAATCCGGTTGATCGGCATTAAACATAATCTCACAGGCGATCACAGCACCCTCCCATGATTCATTTTCAGCATATACATCAAATGCTTCACGACTGATATCCCAGGCATCTTCATTTCGCTCAAGCCCTAACAGTAACGGACCAAGGTCAAGTTGTAATCTGGCTTTATCCATCGGGTGATATCCCGGTGGCAAAGAAATAATTTGCTCTTGCAGTTCTTGCACTTTAGCTTCGAACTGCGCGGTTGGGACTTCAGCATCACTTGCATCATCTGCATCAATGATTGCCTGATCTCGATTTAGATATTTCATTTATAAATCCTGTGTGTATAAAATAATTAATTTGAAGCCTTAATTCGTTACGGAATGCACTCCGGCAAAAGCACCTTCCAGTTTGTCTTCCCAGTCAGATGGCACATCAATGTATTGTGGTTTTACATCAATATGCATAAAAATCTCACCTTTTTCTTTCGCAATTTCCGGGATTATTTTTAACAATTGCTCAAAACTTTCGAGTTCGTGATGCTGCATCACAATTTCGCTTAGATATAACATGATTTTCTATCCAGTTTGTTGTGCATTATATAGCACTCCTTCAATCCAGCATTAAGGGGTACCAGTACCCTTGATGCGATCATAATAACGCGCCCGATATAATAAACGATTCGCACTGCTCTCGCTTTCAAATGCAGAGCGTTTGTGCAAAACATTATTACAAATCAATCCTTCGCCTGCGCCCAGCTTGTAATTAAAAATGTAGTCATTACCGTTTTCCAGCAAATCACTCAAAAACGCTACTGCCTTGCGGGTAGTCTTATCATCTTTCCAGATAATACTGCGTGTACGTGCCGTATACCTCATATGGAGACTGCCATCTTCAGAATCAACCGAAAAGACCGGACCAGTCACGGCTTTTCTATCTTCTTCAGTGGCTTCCTCATTGGCGGGAATAGTCATCGCATCCGGTGCCATCAGTGCCTTGATATAGTCGGAATTTTCATCGCGAAGCAGTAAATAGGCCATTTCGTGATCCATCAGCCCATTTTCACCTCCATCCGGCGCTGGTATCACACAATGCAGGATAATGGAGCGAATCTGCTTTTCGGTTGTATTGTAATAGCCATCGGTATGCCACAGCAGACGTCTGTTGGAATAAGGGATGTAACCACGCAGGGATTTTCCGGAAACTACTTGTAATGAAGTGATACCGTCATCATCGGCCAGCATATTGGGGTCAAGGTGCTCCAATCCAAAGGCATGCCCTAATGTACGTGGAATCTCCTTGTCTGCTTTCCCTTCCAGAGCTGTCCTATATATAGTCATGTTCGCTTTACGACATAAGCTCAGGATATTCTGGTGCTCCTGAGCCGTGAGTTGAGCCGGATCAGCAACAGAAACCAGTAAATCCGCTGGCTCTGATGGATAGGCCTCACATTTGCGCTCACGCCATGCTTGATAGCCTTTTTCATTATCTAAATGAAAAGGACTATCAGAGTGTGGTGGCTCAAATCTTATTTGCATCACTTTCTGAACGCCAAATATTTTAATAAATTCAATTGATTAAGCATTAAAGTTAATGCTATTAATATATTTTCTATTCCTGAATATTTTACTCGGGATTTATCGTCTCGTCTATTGTTACAGTACAGCGTATGAATCTCCATGATAATCATCAGAGATTTAGTGCGTGCAATACCCTCTCAATTTACCTATAATTCTGCGCCGTTGCATGTGATCGATGTAATTGCTTGTAGAATCAAAGGGTTAATATTTATCAGCACATTCTTATATCCCTTTTGGGATAGATGAAGGGTATACAAAACACCCCCAAAGAAGAATTCCTAAGCGGCGTACATACTTACTAAAATTCGCCCCAGTATTTTAATGGGGTGCCTTGTGCGCCAGACATAATTTTAATAACGAATTGAACCACAGGAGGTAGTTGCTAATGAGCGCAACAGACAAACCAAAGAATCCTGAGAAGCATTGTACTTATCTCCCCTCAGAGAAAAAGTCTTCCAAGCCTTTCCACGCAACTCCTAACCTGGATGAGCTGGAAAAAGGTCCATGGCCAAGCTTTGTTACAGGTTTAAAACGCCTGGCAATGAACGACAAGTTTGGCAACATGATGGTTGACCTTCTGGGACAGTTGGAGCATTCCTACAATACGCGTCTTGGCTACTGGAAAGGCGGTACCGTTTCAGTATTTGGTTATGGCGGCGGTATTATCCCTCGCTTTACAGAATTAATGGATAAAAGTGGCGAACCTATGTTCCCTGAGTCCAGAGAATTCCACACCATTCGTGTGCAGCCACCTGCTGGTAATCACTATACTACCAAGATGTTGCGCCAACTTTCCGATTCATGGGAAAAGCATGGTTCTGGTCTGATCGCATTCCACGGGCAAACTGGCAACATTATGTTTATCGGTACTACTACTGATAACGTGCAAACTTTCTTTGACGAAGTCAACGGCTATGGCTGGGACCTTGGTGGTGCCGGACCCTGTGTACGTACTGGTATGTCTTGTATCGGTGCTGCTCGTTGTGAACAGTCAAACTGTGACGAGCAACGAATTCATCGTCTGCTTGTTAATAACTTCATGGACGACATGCATCGCCCTGCTCTTCCATACAAGTTCAAGTTCAAGGTTTCTGGTTGTCCAAATGATTGCATGAACTCAATCCAGCGTGCTGACATGGCGATAATTGGCACATGGCGTGATGACATGAAGGTTGATCAGGCAGAAGTTAAAAATTACGTTGCAGACAAGGGTCGCAAGTACATCGTAGATAATGTTGTAAGTCGTTGTCCTACTAAAGCCCTTTCTCTGAATGATGACGACACACTGGCAGTTGATAATCGCAACTGTGTACGCTGCATGCATTGTATCAATGTTATGACCAAGGCATTGAGTCCTGGTGATGACAAGGGTGTAACTATCCTGTTGGGTGGTAAACGTACTCTGAAGATTGGTGACACCATGGGTACCGTACTTATTCCATTCAAGAAACTGGAAACTGACGATGACTATGAAGAGCTGAAAGAGCTTGCTGAAACCATTATCGACTTCTGGGCAGAAAATGCGCTTGAGCACGAACGTACTGGTGAAACAATTGAGCGTATTGGCCTCGTTAACTTCCTTGAAGGTATCGGTGTTGAACCAGATCCAAACATGATTAGCAGTGCACGTCAGAGTTCTTATGTCCGTATGGACGACTGGGATGCTGAAGCCGAAAAGTGGAAATCACGCAAGGCTGCAAGCTAATTAACTATTAATGAATGGGTGGTCTGTCTTTATTGCAGGCCACTATTTAAAAAGATTACAAACGTATAATTTGGGAGGCAACAATGGCAGAAACTCCTCGTCATCCTATCGAGACTGGTTTACCAGATGCATTTCAGTATATGCATCCCGTATTCCTGAATAACTATGGTGCATGGTCATATCATGAGCGTTTATGTCCTGGCGTCATTCTTCACGTTGCAAAAAGTGGAGATAAAGTATGGACAGTTCGTTTTGGTACTCAGCGTCAGTTAGGTCCATATGAAATCAATCTTCTGTGTGATATTGCAGATGAATTTGGCGAAGGTCACGTTCACTTCACTATCCGCAGTAACATGGAAATTATGGTTACTGATGAAGCAAAGGTTGAACCTCTGGTTCAAGCTATTGAAGGAGCAGGCTACCCTGTTGGTGGTACCGGTCCTTCTGTAACCATGATCTCTCATACACAGGGCTGGTTGCATTGTGATATTCCTGGTACAGATGCATCGGGTGTTGTTAAGGCGCTGATGGACGAACTATATGAAGAGTACGTCTCTGAACAAATGCCTAACCGCGTTCATATCACAACTTCTTGCTGTCAGATTAACTGTGGCGGCCAGGGTGATATTGCAATTAATATTCAACACACCAAGCCACCAAAAATCAATCATGATTTGGTGGCGAACGCGTGTGAACGTCCTACAGTTGTTGCTCGTTGTCCAGTTGCTGCGATTCGTCCTGCAATGGTTAACGGCAAACCTTCTCTTGAAGTTGATGAGAAGAAATGTATTTGCTGTGGCGCCTGTTTCCCTCCATGTCCTCCAATGCAGATTAATGATTCTGAACACACCAAGCTGGCTATCTGGATTGGTGGTAAACATTCAAATGCACGTAGCAAACCTATGTTCCATAAACTCGTGGCAGCAGGCATTCCTAATAATGCACCTCGCTGGCCTGAAGTTGCTGAAATCGTCAAAAACATTCTTGCTGTATATAAAGAAGATGCACAGGATTGGGAACGTATCGGTGATTGGGTAGAACGTATCGGTTGGCCACGTTTCTTTGAACTAACTGATCTGCCATTCACGAAGTACCACATTGATAACTGGCGTGGCGCTCGTAACAGTCTGAATGCTTCAGCACATATCCGTTTCTAGGATTTGTGCTGCATTCAGCTTTTAAACAACATACTAGGGGATAGTATATGAAGTTCGGTATTATGGTAAGCGAAGGTCCGTACACGCATCAGGCGGCGGATACTGCATACAATTTTATTGCAGCTGCCCTGGAAAAAGGCCACGAGATCTATCGTGTCTTTTTCTACCATGATGGTGTCAACAACGGTACGCGTCTGACCACTCCACCACAGGACGATCGCAATATCGTCAAGCGCTGGAGTGAGCTGGCAGAAAAACACGAGATTGATCTTGTGCTTTGTGTGGCTGCCGCTCAACGTCGTGGCATTGCAGATGCTGACGAATCCAAACGTAATGGCAAAGATGCAGACAATATGGCTCCAGGTTTCCGTATTTCAGGACTGGGACAATTGCTTGAAGCAAGTATTCAGGCTGATCGCATGGTCGTGTTTGGTGATTAATTGATACGGGAGACATACTGATGGAAGAAACAGCAGGCGAAATCAAAAAGATTATGTATGTAAACCGTAAAGCACCTTACGGTACTATATACGCACTTGAAGCACTTGAAGTTGTGCTAATCGGTGCAGCATTCGAGCAAGATGTAATGATGATATTTATGGATGATGGTGTTTTTCAATTAAAGAAAGAGCAGGATACCAAGGCTCTTGGTGTGAAAAACTTTTCTCCAACATATCGTGCTCTTGAAATGTACGATGTAGAAAAGATTTATGTTGAAAAGGAATCCATGGAAGTGCGCGGACTTACAGTGGATGATTTAATTATTCCTGTTGAAGTCAAGAGTAATGAAGAAGTCACCAAGATGATGGGTGAAGCGGACGTGCTTCTTAATTTCTAGGAGATAGTGAATATGTTACATACAGTAAATAAATCACCTTTTGACAGACACTCCCTGGAGCGTTGCTTGCGCACCTGTGCGAGCGGTAATGCAATCCTGCTCATTGAAGATGGGGTTTATGGTGGAATCAAGGGTTCTATTATCGAAGACAAAGTGAAGGATGCGATGAAAGACGTGAAAATTTACGCGCTTGAAGCGGATGTTAATTCACGTGGCATCAAAAACCACATAATGGATGGTATACAGTTAGTGGACTACAGCGGCTTTGTTGATCTAACTACAGAGTACGACAAAGTACAGTCCTGGCTTTAATTAAATAAATTATTTTTTGAATGAGGAGAGCTGAACATGGCGAGCATTGAAGTAGGCGGTAAGAGCATTGAAGTAGATGAAGAAGGTTATCTGGAAAATCGTGCAGATTGGACAATGGAAATTGGTGAAGCAATGGCCAAGATCGATGACTGTGAACTGAGTTCCAATCACATGGAAGTAATCAACTTCCTGCGTGAATACTATGAAGAATACCAAATCGCTCCTGCGGTTCGAGTTCTGACTAAAGCGATTGGCAAAAAACTGGGTCCAGACAAAGGTAACAGCAAGTACTTGTACGAACTGTTCCCATATGGCCCTGCGAAGCAAGCTTGTAAATACGCTGGTCTTCCAAAGCCAACAGGTTGCGTATAATCACAGCCTTTTGAATCTGGGGGCGTAAGCCCCCTATTCTAATTCGCTCGGAGAATGTGACCACATGTCATTGGTAACAACCATATATACAGCTTTATTTTATTTTGCGACTGCAATCCTGCTCGTTGGTGTTGCGCGTAAAATATATATATACGCCTCTACCCCGGCACCTTTAAAAATTCCTACAACACCTGCACCAACCACTCGGTCAGGCGTTGTTTACAGAATGCTGAAAGAAGTCATTCTGTTTGAAAGCCTGTTCAAGTCGAACAAATGGATATGGCTATTTGGCTGGACATTCCACATGGCTATGTGGGCAGTTCTGGCACGTCACCTGCGTTACTTTATGGAGCCGGTGGCAGGACTTATTACTTTGATTCAACCGATTGGTATATATGCTGGTTTTGGTATGTTGCTTGGTCTTGGCGGCCTGTTTGCCCGCAGGATTTTTGTTGAACGAATTCGTTATATTTCAGCTCCATCTGATTATCTGATGTTGCTTTTGATTATTGGTATTGCCGCTACCGGACTTTTGATGAAATTCGTAGAACATACAGACGTGATTGCTGTTAAAGCATTTACGCTTGGTCTGGTTTATTTCGATATTCAACCTATGCCTGAAGATCCTATTCTTATGGTTCACTTGGCATCAGTTGCATTTCTAATGATTATTTTCCCAATCAGTAAGTTGCTCCATGCGCCCGGGGTGTTCTTTAGCCCTACTCGCAATCAGGCAGACAATCCACGCGAACAGCGTCATTTGTCTCCGTGGGCAGCTGAACTGGAAAAGAACTAAGGAGCTCATAGTGGCGAAGGCTAAATTTGAAACTCCAGAACTGAAAGAATTTCCTGAAATCCCTGCGATTCAGGTTGGTGCAATGGCGCATAGCAAGCCATTCTTTGCCAAACCTGCTCATCAGGAAGACTTAGGCTTCCCTACCGAACTTCCTGATGACTGGAAAGAAATAGTGATCGCCAAAATGGGCGAACTATTAAAGAAATACCGTGGTCTGCAAGTCTATCTTGATACCTGTGTGAAATGCGGTGCTTGTACTGACAAGTGTCACTACTTCCTTGGTACCGCTGATCCCAAAAATATGCCGGTCGCACGTCAGGATCTATTGCGTGCGGTTTATCGTCGTTATTTCACTTTTGCTGGCAAGTATTTTCCAAAACTGGTCGGTGCCGTTGATTTAACCAAGGAAGTGCTGGATGACTGGTATAGCTATTTCCACCAGTGTTCACAGTGTCGTCGCTGTTCCGTATATTGCCCTTATGGTATCGATACTGCAGAAGTTTCCATGGCAGCACGTGAAATACTGGACTCTGTTGGCATGGGTCAAAAGTACTGCAACGAAATTATCGCCAAGGTTTACAAGATTGGTAATAACCTTGGTCTGCCAGGCCCTGCACTTATTGATACAATGGAAGGCATTGAAGAAGATGTTAAGGATGAGACTGGTATCGATGTTAAATATCCGGTTGATGTGGTTGGTGCAGACGTATTATTAGTCACCCCTTCAGCAGATTTCTTTGCAGAACCTCATGTTGATGGTCTGATTGGTTACGGTAAAGTTTTCCACGAGGCCGGCATTAGCTGGACCGTCAGTTCGCATGCTTCTGAAGCGGCTAACTTTGGTATGTTTATTGGTAGTTATGAAAATATGCGCAAAGTAGCCTTACGTATTCGTGAAGCCGCTATTGAATTAAAAGTTAAACGTATTGTTATTGGTGAATGTGGTCACGCATGGCGCGTTGCCTACAGCTTCCTGAATACACTGGCAGGTCCTTTTGATTTTCTTGATCAAAACTATCCTATTCCACAGCATATTATTGAAGTCACACACGGCTTGATTCAGGAAGGCAAACTTACCTTTGATAAGTCGGCCAACGATCATCTGAATATTACATTCCATGATTCCTGTAATGTTGCACGCGCATCACGCATGGGCAATACACCAGGTGGCCAATTCAGGCTTCCTCGCGAAGTAATCAAAGCAGTCGCTAATAACTTTTATGATATGGCACCTGAAACCATCCATGAAAACACATTCTGCTGTGGTGGCGGCGGCGGTCTGTTAACAGACGATCTCATAGAATTACGCGTTAAGGGTGCGATGCCGCGTATGCAAGCGCTCAAGCAAGTTGTTGATGAACATGACGTTAACCATCTCGTGGCTATTTGCGCGATTTGTAAAAGTCAGTTTAGTAAAACATTACCTTATTACGAATTCCCGATGGATATGATTGGCAGTCTTCATGCGCTGGTCAGCAACGCTATCCAATTGGGCACTAAAGATTAGTTAATATAGTTTTCCTGAAAGTAGGAGAAGAAAACATGGCAACATCAAAAAAAGATATGGAAAAAAACCTCGAAGGATTTACCTTCCGTAAATACGAAGATGGCGATCACCAATGGGGCTCACAACACGAAAATATATATGTTGAAGATACTTCCTATAAGTGTCCGACTTATATCAACCAGACTCCACCATGCCAAGGCAGTTGCCCTGCAGGTGAAGATATTCGTGGCTGGTTAAACGTTGTTCGTGGTATTGAAAAACCATCTGGTGATATGAGCTGGCAGGAATATGCATTCCGCCGTTCAACAGATGCCAA
>DAOVJZ010000032.1 GCA_030632035.1 Granulosicoccaceae bacterium
TGCTATGACACCACGTGGTACCAATCTGAAAGAACGTTCTGATGAACGCTCACTCCACAGTATTGCACCACGCAAGTTTCAGGTATTCACTGAGCGCCAGCTAGACAAGATTGAGCAACTCAAATCTTTACCGGAAGAAATGCGTTTTGAAATGCGTGTTGTAGCGAATGTATTGCCCTTCCGCGTTAATAACTATGTCATTGAAGAGCTCATAGACTGGAACAATATTCCCGAAGATCCCATGTTCCAGCTTACTTTTCCACAAAAGGGGATGTTGGCTTCTGAAGATTTTGATCGCATGGCACAACTTTTATTTAATAATGCCAGTCATGAAGAAATTACAGCCATGGCAAAAACCATCCGTAATAAATTGAATCCGCACCCTGCAGGCCAACAACAGATGAATGTACCCATGTTGAAGGGTACCCCTTTGCCTGGTATGCAACATAAGTATCGTGAAACCGTTTTATTTTTCCCAAGCCAGGGCCAGACTTGTCATTCCTATTGCACTTTTTGTTTCCGTTGGGCACAGTTTATTGGTGACAAGGAATTGCGTTTTTCCTCGAAGGAAGCCAATACATTACATGAGTATCTGATTGCACATCCGGAAGTCAGCGACCTGTTGATCACCGGTGGTGATCCTATGGTTATGAAGACCAAACATCTGGAAGAATATCTGGCACCATTATTAAGACCGGAATTCGATCACATACAAACTATTCGTATTGGTACTAAATCACTCACATTTTGGCCACATCGCTATGTGCATGATAAGGACAGTGATGAATTATTAGACTTGCTTAAAAGACTGGTAAAAGCGGGCAAGCATGTTGCTGTTATGGCGCATTATAATCACTGGCATGAAATGGAAACCCCGGTTGCACGTAAGGCAATTAAACGTATTCTGGCCACCGGTGCGGTGATTCGTTCACAGGCACCGCTGTTAAATCATATTAATAATAATGCCAATGACTGGGCTCACATGTGGAAAACACAGGTAAAGCTCGGCATTATTCCTTATTACATGTTTATGGAACGTGATACCGGTGCGAAACATTATTTTGAAGTCCCCATTGCACAGGCCTGGAATATTTATCGTGATGCCATGCAGCAGGTTTCCGGTATTGGTCGTACTGCACGCGGCCCGAGCATGAGCGCTGGTCCCGGCAAGGTAGAAGTACAAGGTATTACCGAAGTTCAGGGCGAAAAAGTATTTGTCCTGCGTTTTATTCAGGGACGTAATCCTGATTGGGTGCAAAAACCCTTCTTTGCACATTATGATGAAACAGCTACCTGGCTGGATGATCTCAAGCCTGCTTTTGGAGAAAAGGAATTTTTCTTTGAAAAAGAGTATAAGGAGATGCTATTAGCATCAATGGGGTAGGAAAGGTTTGCCGACGTTGTTGGTGCAGTATGATTTCAAAATGAGTTACTTGTTTGTTCGTATCCATACCAGCACTCGATTATTGGCGGGCATTTCATAATCACCAAGTAGAGACATCCCCTGTTTCTGTGCCAGCTCATCAAGCGCTTCAAAATCACGTATTCCACTAACCGGATTACGTTCTTTTAGCCATACATCAAAGCGTGTATTGCTTTCTGATGTAAATTTTCCGTTGTAGTTAAAAGGCCCATAAAGGCAGACTTTTCCGCCTTTATTCAACACACGCCCGATTCCGTTAAACATTTTTTCAACATGGGACCAGGACATAATGTGGACAGCATTCGCATTAAAGATAGCATCCACACTTATTATCGGCCATTCCGGGCTGGCAACATCAATATCCAATGGAGAACATACATTTTCAAGCCCCGCCTCTTCCAGCCACATATTCATACCCGCATGTGTCGATGCAAAATCACTGGTTTGCCAGCGCAGGTGGGGAAGGTGTTTGCCAAAAAAGACAGCATGTTGGCCAGTACCACTGCTAATCTCAAGTACGTGTTTACGATCAGCAAAAGTATCTCGCAATACTTCCAGGATTACATCGCGATTTTGATCACATGATTCAGCATAGGGTTTTTCCATGAATTAAATGTAATGAAATAATAACCAGTTATCAATATTACAGATTTTACGGTTTTAGTCTGGCTTCTGTTAGAATACTTCCATGGATGTTTCTCATATTCTCGACCCGTTAAATGATGCCCAACGTGAGGCAGTCAGCGCACAGGATCAAAATTTATTGATTATTGCTGGTGCGGGTAGTGGTAAAACCCGTGTTTTGACCCATCGCATTGCCTGGATGGTACAGGTGGAGGGAACTTCTCCTTATGGCATTTTGGCAGTGACCTTTACCAACAAGGCTGCCGCCGAGATGCGTGGTCGTATTGAACATTTGATGGGTGCTCCGGCTGGGGGTATGTGGGTTGGGACATTTCATGGAATTGCCCATCGTTTGTTAAGGGCGCATTGGCAAGAGGCCAATTTGCCCAAGACTTTTCAGATTCTGGACAGTGACGATCAATATCGTGTCATCAAGCGAATACTGAAATCACTGGATCTGGATGAATCACAGTATGCACCACGAGAAGCACAGTGGTTTATTAATGCCAAAAAGGATGAAGGACTGCGTGCAGATAAATTACATGATAACGGCGATCATCACCTGCATGAATTAATCCGTATATACAAGATATATGAAGAGCAATGTCAGCGTGGTGGAATGGTCGATTTTGCTGAATTGTTACTACGCACGCATGAATTGCTCAATAACGTTCCATCCGTGCTGGAACAGTATCGTCGACGTTTTAGCAAGATTCTGGTTGATGAATTTCAGGATACCAATACCATTCAATACAGTTTGTTAAAGCTCCTGGCTGGAAATGAAAGCAGTATGTTTGCAGTCGGTGATGATGATCAATCTATTTATGGCTGGCGTGGTGCAAAAATAGAAAACATTCATCAGTATAATCGTGATTTTGCGAATGTACGCACAGTTCGTCTGGAACAAAATTATCGTTCAACAAAAACTATTCTTGGTGCATCTAATGCCTTAATTTCAAATAACTCTGATCGTTTAGGCAAGGAGTTGTGGACAGATGGTAGTGAAGGCGATCTGATTACTGTCTATACAGCATTTAATGAACGTGATGAGGCCAATTTTGTAATACAACAGATTACAAAATGGATGGATGAAGGTAACCCACGTAATGAATCCGCCATTCTTTATCGTTCTAACGCACAATCACGAGTATTTGAAGAAGCATTAATACGCCAGAGAATTCCCTATCGTGTTTATGGTGGCCTGCGCTTTTTTGAACGTATGGAAATTAAAGATGCATTGGCCTACATGCGATTGATTGCAAATCGTGATGATGACGCTTCATTTGAACGTGTTGTGAATACACCAACGCGTGGTATCGGACAACGTACATTAGAAATACTAAGAGCGACAGCCAATGAAAATAAAAAATCGTTATGGCAGGCCGCTGTTATTATTATGGAAAATAAATTACTGCCTGCACGAGCAGCCACAGCACTGCATGCATTTTTAGTTTTAATTAATGATATGTCAAAAGGTAGTGATAACCTGCCTTTGCATGAGTTGGCTGAACAGACTATTGAAAGTAGTGGCTTAAAAGAACATTTTAAAAAAGAAAAAGGCGAAAAAGGCAGTGCCCGCATAGAAAACCTGGATGAATTAATCACCGCCGCACGTTCTTTTATTCAAAGTGAGGAAGAAGCAGACCTTGATCCATTATCTGCCTTTTTGTCGCATGCATCATTGGAGGCAGGAGAACAGCAGGGCAGTGAATGGGAAGATTGTGTTCAACTCATGACATTGCATTCTGCCAAGGGACTTGAATTTGATACCGTATTTTTATGCGGGGTCGAAGAAGGACTGTTCCCTCACCAACGTTCTGTTGATGAGCCAGGACGTCTGGAAGAAGAGAGACGTCTTTGTTATGTCGGCATGACACGTGCCAAGAAACATTTATTTATTAGTCATGCAGAAATGCGTCGTTTGCATGGTAGCGATAATTATTGCACGCCATCCCGTTTTATAAGCGAAATACCAAAAGAATATGTAAATGAAGTTCGCCCGATGACTTCGATGACACCAAGTTATAACCATAAGACTAAGGCAAAACCATCATCGGCTATCAAGATAGAAGTAGAAATTACAGATGGTTTAAAATTGGGACAACGTGTTACCCATGCCAAGTTTGGTGAAGGTGTGATTGTTAATTATGAAGGTCATGGTTCACATGCGCGAGTGCAGGTGAATTTTAATCATGCTGGAAGCAAATGGCTGGTGGCAGCGTACGCAAATCTGGCAACGGTATGATTTCATTCTGAGTTAGAACAAAAAATTCAAGGAGCTAAACATGAAACGCCGTGACTTTGTTAAAGGAATAGGTGCAGGCGCATTAGCAACAGGCAGTCTGTTGACGGATTCGGTTAATGCAAAGTCGAAAATAAAATGGAAAATGGTAACAACCTGGCCCAAGAATTTTCCTGGTTTGGGCACAGGTGCTAATTTTCTGGCCAAGACTATTGGTGAAATGAGCGGCGGCCGTATGGAAGTGAAGGTATATGGTGCCAAGGAAATCGTGCCTGCCTTTGAATCCTTTGATGCAGTTTCACGCGGTATCGCCGAGATGGGTCATGGTGCCTCTTATTACTGGAAAGGAAAATCAGAAGCGGCTCAATTTTTTGCTGCTGTTCCTTTTGGTTTAACAGCACAGGAAATGAACAGCTGGTTGTATCACGGTGGTGGCATGGAGTTATGGCGTGAGGTTTATGCACCATTCAATTTGATTCCGGCAGCGGCTGGTAATACGGGTGTACAAATGGCAGGCTGGTTTAATAAAGAAATTAAATCGTTGAATGATCTGAAAGGATTAAAGATGCGCATTCCCGGCCTGGGTGGGGAAGTGTTGAAACGTGCCGGTGGTACACCCGTGAGTTTACCGGGCGGTGAATTGTTTACTTCACTGAAATCAGGCGCGATTGATGCAACTGAATGGGTAGGCCCTTATAATGATCTGGCCTTTGGTTTATACAAGGCGGCCAAATATTATTATTACCCTGGCTGGCATGAACCGGGAACAACACTGGAAACGTTTATTAATAAAAAGGCATTTAATGCCTTGCCAGACGATTTACAAACTATTGTACTGAATGCTTGCCGTGTTGCTAATCAGGATATGTTGGCAGAATATACAGCAAGAAATAATAAGGCACTCCACACACTGGTAAACAAACACAAAGTAAAACTTAGAAAACTGCCTGATGAAGTATTGTTGAAATTACGTGCCTTATCAGATGAAGTCGTGGCTGAGATTGCACAAAAAGACCCTGTTTCAAAAAAGGTATTCAGTTCATTTACCGGGTTTCGCAAGCAGGTTATTGAATGGCACAAGATTTCAGAACATGCTTATATGAATGCAAGATCGCTTTAAAACTTGAAGATTCCGGTTTTATGTCGATACTAGACTTATAAGAACAGATTATTGCTGGAAATGGATTAGACAATGGTTAAAAACAACCCAGGGGATAAAAAAACCGATATTGCACGCGTTATCGCTATAACATCTGGTGATAAAGAGGTCGGAAAAACCAGCATTGCTGTTTCATTTGCAATCGTTCTGGCCAATCTTGGTAACCGTGTTACCTTGCTTGATATGAATCCCAGCTCAACAGGCGTCAATATGTTGATGAATATAGAGCCTGAACATAATCTAGGTCATATTTTAAATGAAGGAAAAAGTCTGGATTCTGTCATAACCAGAACACCGTATAGTGTTGGTGTGATTCATGGTATGTCCAGGGATGATTCATTAACCGATTTATCGGAACAACAAAAAGAAAACCTGTCCAAGGCAATGGGTGAGCTGTGCCACAGTAATGACTATATCATTATTGATACAAAGGCCGGCGAATCCCATGCTGCTACAATTTTAACCAAAGCAGCAGATGAAGTTATAGTCGTGACTACAACAAAGCCAGATGCCGTTGTTGATGCCTATGCAGCAATTAAACTGATCAAACAGAATACACCTGATATGATTACTCATTTGATTATAAATAAGGCAGAGAGTGAAAAAGCGGCAACGGCAACCATGAATAGGCTGGAGAAAATTGCCGAACAATTTATGCATGGTCATCTTGAAGATGATGGTTTTATACCACTGGATAACTCTGTGATGAAGGCAGAGGCACACCATCAGCCATTTGTTATTTATGATCCGGCAGGTGTTGCATCTCAGGCATTGACGGGTATAACTAACATTATTATTAACAGACACACCTCTCCCATTAGTTATGTGAAAGGGCAACAGGACGGATTTTTTGTTCGCTTAAAACGTGATCTTTAATTATTGTCCATAAACAATATCAGGCAACCAGGTAGCCAGAGAAGGCCAGGTAGCCAGCATGCCTAGAGCAATCAACTGAATTCCTATAAAAGGTATTACACCTTTGTAAATTTGAATAGTCGTCACTTCTGGTGGAGCAACGCCACGAAGATAAAAGAGTGCAAATCCAAAGGGTGGTGTTAAAAAGGATGTTTGCAAGTTAATAGCAATCATAATACCTAACCAAACCGGGTCAATATCCATTGCCAATAGTATCGGACCAACAATGGGCACAACAACAAATGTGATTTCAATAAAGTCCAGAATAAAACCCAGTAAAAAAATAACAATCATTACAACAAGCAGTGCCCCAAACTCTTCACCTGGCAGGTTGGTTAAAAGTTCACGTACAGTTTCATCGCCACCAAAACCGCGAAAAACCAGCGAAAATATAGAGGCCCCAATAAAGATCATAAACACCATGCTTGTAACATTGGTGGTAGAACGCATGACATCTCTTAATATTTGAATAGAAAATTGTTTTTGACTAATCGCAAGAATAATGGCACCAACTGCACCAACTGATGCTGCTTCTGTTGGAGTAGCATAACCGGCGATTATAGATCCCAATACAGCGAAAATAAGTAACAAGGGTGGTAGTAAAACCTTTATTGCCTGGATATAAAGAGAAGCTCCCTTGAAGGTATTGCGTTCATCTTCAGGAATAGCAGGTACCTGTTCTGGCTTGAAAATGGCAACAAAAACCATCCATGCGATATAAAGCCCAACCAGGATAAGTCCGGGAATAATGGCACCGAGAAACAGATCGCCAACGGAAACCGTATCAGGAGAAAAAATGCCCATATCCAGTTGTGCCTGTTGATAGGCTGAAGAAAGTACGTCACCTAACAGAACCAGAATAATGGAAGGTGGAATAATTTGTCCCAATGTACCCGATGCACAAATGGTGCCGGTAGCAATACCGGGATGATAATTACGCCGCAGCATGGTGGGTAATGACAGTAAACCCATAGTAACAACAGTGGCACCAACAATGCCGGTACTGGCGGCCAGCAACATGCCGACAATAATCACTGAAATACCAAGTCCACCGCGCATGGATCCAAACATCATGGCCATGGTGTCTAACAGGTTTTCTGCAACACGTGAACGTTCAAGCATAATACCCATGAATACGAACAAGGGCACAGCAATCAGAGTTGTATTGGTCATAATGCCGAACAAACGATTAGGCAAGGCTTGCAAGAAGCTGTGATCAAACGTTCCGGTCATGTCACCGATAAAGGCAAAGGCAAGTGCTACTCCTGCTAATGTGAAGGCAACTGGATAGCCAGCAAGTAATACAACACATACCGTGAAAAATAATAATAAGGGTATATATTCCATTATGAATTTATGTTTCCTTTTTATTCTCAATAATCACAGCAATGCTTTTTAATATTTGCGTAAGGCCTTGTAGTATTATCAGGCTCGGCATAATAAGCAGTGTTGTTTTGAGAAGATAAACACCCGGCAATCCACCAGCTTCACGTGAACCTTCTTGTAGTGCCCATGAGCTGGTTACATAATCGAAGCTGTACCAGAAAATAAATACAGAAACAGGGAGCAATAAAAAAATTGCACCAAGACAATCAATCCACGCCTTGCCAACAGTTGATAAATTACGGTAAAAAATATCAACACGCACATGGCCTTCCTGTTTTAACGTATAGGCAGCGCCTAGTAAAAAAACCAGAGCATGCATAAAAACAACGGATTCCTGCATGGAAATCCAGCCGATATTATTTACTTTACGCAAAACAACGATCAAAAAGGTAACCAGCACCATTAACAGTGTAAGCCACGAGATGGTCTTACCGACCCATTCATTAAGTAAATCAATAGTGTTGGTTATTTTTGAAAGCATGGCAGAAAGGTATCGTCACCTGTTTTATCCTGTTTGTTCAGGGCCAGAGTTTCAGTATCAGGGATTCATGTTCGCGGTGGTGTAAGAGAATATTTTTAAAGGCATCCGGGTTTTTAGTATGGGTCAATTCGCCATCACGCGGGAAATGCAGGTCATGCAGGCGAGATAACCAGAAACGTAATGCACCAGCACGCAACATAACAGGCCACATGCTGTGTTCCTGTTCTGACAAGGGCCGTTTTTCATGATAAGCACGAACAAAGGCTATTGTCTTTTCTTCATCAAGACTGCCATCTTCTGTGCTACACCAGTCATTCACTGTAACGGCAATATCATAAAGAAGCACATCATTACAGGCATAATAAAAATCAATAATGCCGGTGAGCGTATTATCCGTGAACATAACGTTATCGCGAAACATATCGGCATGGATAATGCCTGTTGGTAGATCAGAGCGATCATGTAGTTTCTGGAATTCAATTTCATTTTCCAGCATCTTGAGTTCATCATCACTTAATTTTGATGAAACCTTTTTACTGGTTTCAACCCACCACTTTAGACCACGGGCATTATCTCGTGATTGTTTAAAACCCTGACCTGCCACATGCATGCATCCAAGTTGTGAACCAAGTGCAATGACTTGTTCGATATTCGGGTTAATAACATTAATGCCCTTCAATCGTGTGACAAATGCTGCCGGTTTACCATTTAATTTGCGCAGATAGTGATTGTTGTTATCTGGTATTGGGTGCGGACAAGGTATGCCCTCATCTGCAAGGTGTGCTGTCATATCCAGAAAGTAGGGAAGCTCGTCCATGCTCAGTGCTTCAAACAAGGTAAGGACATATTGTCCTTGAGTTGTCGTTACAAAATAATTGGTATTTTCGATACCGGCACTGATGCCTTCATATTCGACAAGTTCACCAATCGAATATTCAGTCAGGAATTGTTCTAGCTCGTCGCGTTCGATGCGCGTATATACAGACATGGGAATCCGGATTTTTGTATTTTAAATAAGCTGGCACCTATTTTATTACAATTTCACACAAAAGCCCGCTAAATATTTATATTAAAGCGATATTACCACTTCATGATGACCCAGCCGGGTACTGCAATATCTGAGGCTAGATCGTCCCGACGTGTTTCCAGATTGCCGTCCCCATCAGAATCAACCATGTAATAAGGGCTACCAGCAGTGGGTATAATCTTGACCATATACAAACGACCATTGGCGCGGTATTCGTGCACAGTCGTATCTCTGCGTTTGATGATCGTGACATCTGGCTCCAGTGTTTCACCACTTTTTACCTTTTCAGGAATGAGTGGTGGTTCAGGCACAGGTTGCAGTTCAGGTGCCTCTTCAGCACTGACATAAGTCCATGACAGGCTCATGATCAACAACAGTGTTTTTAAATATCTCATCAGTATTCCCTTTATGAGTAATTACAGTTCGAGCAATATTTCTTTTTCTTCCGCAGAAGGCTCGAAGCCACGATGCTCGTAATGTTGGAAGATAGCATTAACCACATCCTGTGGTTTGTCCAGTACCTTTATCAGATCAAGATCCTCAGCATCAACAGTACCTTCTTCCACTAGCGTATTTTTGAACCAGTCGAGCAATCCCTGCCAGAAAGGAGAGTGTACCAAAATAATCGGAATACGGCGGGTTTTACCGGTTTGTACCAGTGTCAGGATTTCTGCCAGTTCATCCAGCGTACCAAAGCCACCGGGCATGACGACATAGGCAGAGGCGTATTTTACGAACATGACTTTTCTTGAAAAGAAATGCCGAAAATTCAGTGAGATATCCTGATAAGGATTGCCACCCTGTTCCATAGGCAACTGGATATTAAGCCCAATACTTGGAGATTTTCCGTCAAAGGCTCCCTTGTTTGCGGCTTCCATAATGCCGGGGCCGCCTCCACTGACGACACTGAAGCCAGCATCTGATAATGCCCGTGCAACTTCTTCGGTTAATTTGTAATAGGGATGATCGGTTTTGGTCCGTGCCGAACCAAAAATACTGACCGATGGTTTGATTTTGGCCAGGCGCTCAAAACCTTCCACAAACTCAGCCATGATCTGGAAAATTTTCCATGACTCACGCGTAAGCATGGAATCATTGATAGGACTGTATCTGGAATGTGGATGCTTAAAATCGTTATTATTTGACATAATTTAAATTCCTCGACTTCCTTGTAGACCTGACATGGTCTGAAAAGTTGAATTCGGTTACTCTTAATAAGCTTAGCGGTCTTTATTAAGGCTTGCTTTAACCAGCATATTCTTAAGAAAATACAACAATATGCAAAATAACCCTAATTATTTATGTTTAAAATTTAATCAGTTTTGCCATGAAAAATAAAAAACAACTGGTTCTCGTTGACGGCTCCTCTTATTTGTATCGTGCCTTCCATGCCATGCCTGGATTAACCAACTCCAGGGGAGAACCGACGGGTGCGGTTTATGGTGTGATCAATATGATCCGTAAATTGCTGGCAGATGAATCACCGGAACTCATTGCCATGGTATTTGATGCCAAGGGTAAAACATTCCGTGATGACCTATATAA
>DAOVJZ010000242.1 GCA_030632035.1 Granulosicoccaceae bacterium
ACGTTGGCAGAATAATCTCAGGCTGGCGTATTGTGTTCCACCCAACGTGTGCCTTCTTTTAATGTTTCCTTTTTCCAGAATGGCGCACGTGACTTGAGCTCTTCAATTAAATAACGATTAGCTTCATAGGCTTCGGCACGATGTGCTGACCAGGTTGCAACCAGCACAATCGGATCGCCTGGTTTAAAATCTCCTACACGATGCACAATGAAGGCATCCAGAATATTCCATTTCTGTTTTGCTTCATCAATAATCTGTGCCAGGTGTTTTTCTGTCATGCCGGGATAATGTTCCAATGTCATTTTTTGCACATCGGTGTTTTCATTAAAGTCCCGCATGGTGCCAATGAAAGTCACACAGGCACCAAACTGCCCATCGGCCTGCATGTCATTTTGAAAGCGTTGCACTTCCTGCCAGGGATCAAATATTTTGTCTGTCACGATGACGTTCATATTAACCTCCGGTTACCGGAGGGAAAAAGGCGACTTCATCTCCGTCTTTAACGACAGAGTTCAAATCAACATATTCCATATTTACGGCAGATAATAAATTGACGGGCATCTCTGCATTGCTGGTCGCTGCATCCCAGACAGCCTGCACTGTTTCCAGTCCAGCCAAGTCCAGTTGTTGGCCATCACTGCCCATTTTTTCACGCAGGCTGGCAAAGAATTTCACGTCAATTGTCATATTCTGGCATTGCTCCGAAACCGACCAAGACTTACACTGTGACAATATATTATTATTTATGCAATGTTCTGGATCAACCAAGGCCCATGGCAAAACTGACACATTTCAATCAATCTGGCGAGGCTCACATGGTCAATGTGGGTGATAAAGAGGCTACTCATCGTATTGCCAAAGCTGAAGGCTATATCACCATGCAACCACCCACGCTTGCACTGATCATGCAGGGCGGCCATAAAAAAGGTGATGTACTCGGTATTGCTCGTGTTGCCGGTATCATGGCAACCAAAAAAACAGCTGATCTGATTCCCTTGTGTCACCCTATTGCACTGACCCATGTTGATATTGAGCTGACCCCTGTTCCTGATGACAGCCGTGTACATTGTGTCGTCAGTGTAGAAACCACCGGACAAACCGGTGTTGAAATGGAAGCGCTCATGGCGGTGCAGGTTACATTACTCACTATTTACGATATGTGTAAAGCCGTTGACCGAGGCATGACTATCGAAAACATACAGCTACTGGAAAAATCTGGCGGCAAGTCAGGTCACTGGAAACGAGACTAATCACGTGCTTATTCAGGAACGTCCCGCCCCCCCCTCCACTAAAGAAGAATTATTAAATCATGCGCGTGCCCTTGCCGGACAAACGCTGGGGCAAATTGCAAACCGTTTAAATATTGCTGTCCCTGAAAACCTGCAGCACAGCAAAGGCTGGCAAGGCCAACTCATCGAAACTGCGCTTGGCGGAATAGATGCTACATTTGCCGGCCCGGATTTTCCTGAACTCGGTATCGAATTAAAAACCATTCCTCTTGATCACCGTGGGCTACCAAAAGAATCAACTTATGTCTGTGCCATTGAGTTATCTGAGATTCATGGCCAGCAATGGAAAACTTCCCTTATTTATAACAAATTGAAACAGGTGTTATGGATGCCCATTGAATCTGAGAAACACATTCCTATTTCCCAAAGACATATTGGTATGCCATTACTCTGGTCACCCAGTAAACTACAGGAAGGAATATTAAAAACAGACTGGGAAGAACACATGGAAAAAATCAGTCTGGGACGTATTGCCGAAATCACTGCTCACATGGGTAATGTACTGCAAGTACGCCCCAAGGCTGCGAGTGGAAAAATACGCAGAAAAAGCAGTAATGAACAGGGTGAAACAAAAGACACACTGCCACGTGGATTTTATTTGCGGCCTGCATTTACTTCAGAAATCCTGAAACAAAATTTTATTAATCCTGCGTAATTAAAAAAGGTCGGTTAACCGACCTTTTCTAATTTAATGATGCATTGCCTTTTGTCGTATCTCGGTTGCGGATATGAGTCCATCCAGTCGCTTGAAATTGGTTTCATCCATTTCATGAAAATCCAGTGCAACCAGTACATGCTCCTTGACCTTGTTATCACGTTCCATGCGCACGATCTCTACATTGGTGACAACCTCATCACCACCACCTAAAGGCTTAATGTAAATAGTTCCTATATCAAAGACATGCCCCGTATCTGCATAAAAACGTGATGTCCTTATCAGACAACCGTTCTTTGATATATTAATTATTTCGGCAGAGTATTGCTGAGACTCATCAAAGCCGATGTCCAGACGACATTGGGCTTCCAGATGAAAACGCGGTGAACGACGTACTTCCATCATACCCAATAACCTGAATACCTTGCTTACCAAATCCTCAGGCTCAAAAGGCTTGGTAATAAAATCGGTTACTCCTTCCTCGATGGCCATACTGTGGGCCTTCGTGTCCTCGCATTCTGTCATCATGATAAATGGCACATCAATCATGTCTTGTCTATCACGAACATGAGTAAGCAACTCACCACCAGTCATACCAGGCATTTCCCAGTCGCTAAAAATCCATTCGATGTTATGTTTATTGGAATCAATAATCTCGACAGCTTCATCTGCACTGGCGGCCTCAATAATACTATCGAAACCCAACTCTATACGCAGGATGTTTGAAAGATGTTGTCGGAAGGAATTTGAATCATCTACTACAAGAGCGGTAACTGCTGGGTGGTCCATTGTATAAACTCCTCTGCTTAGATAATTATTCAGGAGTCATTCCA
>DAOVJZ010000210.1 GCA_030632035.1 Granulosicoccaceae bacterium
CACAACACGCGTGATCTATCTTCCCTTTTTGACCTGCTTGATCATCTTGATGAGGCTTCATTGGCCGCCCAGCGCAAGCTCACTATCCCTTTTGTTAAGGAAGTAGCCGGGATTAGTGATTAAATATATTTGAATACCTGTTTATCTTGACAGTGAAGATAGTCATTAATAAACAGGTACCATTTTTTTGTTAATGCTGCGAAAGGGTTTGTATTTATACCTATACTCGATAAATGCATAATTCAGACTCTGTTATCCCAACACAAGCTCTTCTGGATGTTTTGAGAAAATATCCAGAAGGTATCAGCGAATACGATCTGATATCACAACTAAAAATTAAGCTTGATGATCTGGAAATCCCCGATCGCCTTGATGATGCGCAGGCGTTATTCAGACTGCATTTTTTATTATTCCACACCCTGTACAGATTGCGAGATCAACTTCATGAAGACAGGGAGGGACATTTGGACATTGGACAGTTAACGATCCGTTTATTGTCTTATGAGGAGGGGGAAGACAAGTTATCAGTTCATGATCCTCTACGAGAATATTATCTTGATATTTCACAGCTTGAATCAACGACAGAGCAGGATGTTTATGAGATGTTGGCATCTTTCTGGACAAGGCTTACCAGAGAGGATGGCAGGGAAGAAGCTCTGGCACATCTGGGACTGAAGGATCCGGTTGATGATATCAGCATTAAGAAGCGTTACCGGGAACTGGTTATGGAGCATCACCCGGATAGGGGAGGCGAAAAGGAACAATTACAGCTAATTAATGCAGCTGTTTCGGTTCTGCTGGAAAAATAGTATCCTGAAAAAAATAACCCCGCCGGGCAGGCGGGGCAACATTACTTGGCGTCGGGCTTGTGAGACAAGTAAATATTATCCGGTTGGTGGTTCTGACAACCCTAGCCCTGGTGAGGCTAGTTATGTGGGACCAGATTGCTACAAGTGTGTTGTGGTTGAAAGACAAGCTGAATGGTCATCAGAATCTTCCACCAACCGGTGTCACCTCTCAGTGACGATTGTTACTTTATCAGAGAAGTCATTGATTACATTGACGTAGATCAATGAAGGGTTATTCAATAATGCCCAGACGTATATCTAGGTGGGAACATGTCTTTAGAGGGTTTGCATGGATTGTAACTAATTGAATTATATTAAATAAAAACTTATTAGTGGCAGAATGGTTTTGATTAACTTATATTAGCTCGCTACTTTTATGTTTGTGTGGGGCAATAATGAGTTTGAGACGAAAAGGTGAAGAAGGACATGCTCCGTTCAGGAGTGAACGAATATTTAGCGTTGGTAGCGAGTGGTTTTTTTCTACCAGAGATGATGGAGATAAAGGACCCTTTCCAAGTAAGGATGAAGCTCAAGCAGAGCTTACATTGTTTCTACGCGGGAAGGCGACGGACGATCAGAAAATCAGAGGTGATTAACTGTTAACTTTCCCCTGCCTTCAATCCTGGCATGCTGCGTGTAATTCTGGATTGTAATTCCTGAAATTTCCTCACCCAAGGTGAATGCTTCCTGATATTACCTGGCAATTCTGCAAGTGCCTGTCGTGCTTCGCGACCACTATCAAATACTTTGTAAATAAGTGCATACCAGCGTTGGTTATTAACCATATATGAACAAATAGCATGGGTGCCTGTTAATCCGTTCTTGTTTGCATAATCTTCAAGGCCATCTTTATTGGAACTGGATAATAGTTGAATAGTAAATTTGGTTGGTGTTTGTGAAAGTATCCATGTTTCTGGCAAGATTTCTTTCTTGCTTGTACTTGTTTTCAAGCGCACCGGTTTTTCTATATCAGATTTTAGAAGGGCAACAGATGGTGTCTTTTTAACAACGGGTTCGGGTTTATCATTTTCTATTGATGGAAGTTTTACGATGGGAGGTGTGATATTTTCAAATTGAGTTGATTCCATTTGGCTGGATGCGTCACCCTGTTCTTCTACAGGTGTTTTGACCTCAATATTTTTAGTCAGTGTTACACGACTTACAGGTTCATCAATCATGGCAGGAGGTTTGTCGCTAACGGCCGTTTTAACAGAAGCGCCCTTGTTGGCTTCTTTTAGCTCACTTTCCAGTTTTCTTTTAGCTTCTGGATGATTATTTTCTGCTGCCTTGCGGAACCATTTCATACCTTCGGCTTCATCCTTTCCAACACCGTCTCCATAGTAGTAGGCGATAGCCAGATTAAACTGCGCTGAAGCTGATTCTTGTTCAGCGGCCTTGTGCCACCACTGGACGGCCAGCATTGTATTTTGTTGCAGACCACGCCCAAATTTATAGGCATTACCCAGATTGAATTGCCCCGGTGCAAACCCTTGTTCAGCTGATTTTAAAAACCAGTTGGCGGCCTCAATTTCATTCTTCTCAATACCATATCCATCGTGATACATCATGCCGAGGCTAAATTGGGCAATCATATTTCCATCTTCAGCGAGTGGTTTCCAGACGTCCATTGCTTGTTTATAGTCACCACTCTGAAATGCCATCATGCCATTTTTGAGTGCATCAGCAGAAACACCAAGAGAGAAGGTGAGCAGGAAAAATAGCAGGGTGGAGCGGAACAGACGAAGTTGGTTATACATTTTGAGCCTCTTAACGGGTTCCCTTATTTATAATAATTATCATTATTCAGCGTACCAGTCGCGCATAAAGTATACACCCTACATATAATAGTAAAGCAAAAAATATTTCAAACCCGGCCAGAAGCCTTTCTGCCGGTGTACTGTAAATTTCCACAAGACCATGTACCAGATAGAACAAGGCCAGATAACTACCCCATTGATGAGTATATCGGCGTCCATGCAGTAACCCGCGCAGGGGAAACAGTAGCGGTACAACAAAGATAATCAACATGATGAAAACCGGAATGATAGTAGAGGGTGCAAGCATGGTATACCAGAGCACCAATAGAATCAGTAAGCCAAAATAACCGGTTAGGGTAACGAGCCAGGAAAGTTTTACGGGAGACATGTGTTTAAGATTTCAATTTTAAGGCGATCTCCGCCAACCGTTTTCCCTGCGCTCGACAAAGGCGTTTTTCTTCTTCACTGATCGGTAATTTATTATCAGCACCGGCATAGTGGCTGGAACCGTAAGGTGTGCCACCTGTGGTGGTGTGCATCAGATCGGTTTCGCCGTAGGGCACACCTGAAATCAACATGCCATGATGAAGCAATGGCAACATCATGCTTAGTAGCGTTGTTTCCTGTCCGCCGTGCATACTGGAAGTGGATGTAAAAACAGAGGCTGGTTTTCCGGAGAGCGCACCAGCCAACCATACTGGACTAGTTGAATCTAGAAAATATTTCAGCGGAGCTGCCATATTACCAAATCGGGTTGGGCTACCCATCACCATGCCAGCACAGTTTTCCAGATCAGCCAATGTGGCATAGGGAGCGCCAGTTTC
>DAOVJZ010000006.1 GCA_030632035.1 Granulosicoccaceae bacterium
CACCGAAGGCGGATTTAACAGCATTACATTCTGCTTTATCACCGGCTGGTGTCGATGTGCCGTGTGCATTAATGTAATCCACTTCATTTGGATTAACACCTGAATTATTCAGTGCATTTTCCATACAACGCATTGCACCTTCACCGCCTGCAGGTGGTGAAGTCATATGATAGGCATCACCACTCATACCGGAACCAGAAACTTCTGCATAAATGGTAGCGCCACGTTTTTTAGCGTGTTCGTATTCTTCCAGCACAACAACACCGGCACCATCACCGAGAACAAAACCATCACGGTCTTTGTCCCATGGACGACTGGCTGTGGCCGGATCATCGTTACGTGTTGAAAGTGCACGTGCCGCACAGAAACCACCGAGCCCTAATGGTGAGGTACACATTTCTGCACCACCGGCCACCATAACATCGGCATCGCCATATTCAATAATACGTGCCGCTTGACCAATATTGTGTGTGCCCGATGTGCAGGCAGTCACAATAGAAAAATTCGGGCCCTTGAGTCCGGCCATAATAGAATAATCGCCAGACACCATATTAATGATGTTGCTTGGAACAAAGAAAGGTGAAATCTTGCGTGGGCCGCCGTTGGTTAGTGCTTCGTGCCCTTTTTCGATGCCGGGCAAACCACCGATACCGGAACCAATTGCAACACCAATGCGGTGCGCATTGTCATCGGTTACTTCAAGACCTGAATCATCCATTGCCTGTTTGGCCGCGGCAATCCCAAAATGAATAAAGGTATCCATCTTGCGCGCTTCCTTGGCAGACATGTAATCGGTAACGTCAAAATTTTTCACTGAGGCAGCAAAATGAGTTGTAAAACCACTCGCATCAAACGAAGTAATGGTTTCAACACCGCTTTTACCTGCAAGGATATTTTCCCATGATTCTTTTACGCTAAGTCCGACTGGACTAACCATACCTAGGCCGGTAACGACAACACGTCTTTTTCCCATTTGTGCTCCAGACAACAGAAAGTTTGTTTGTGGTATTAAAAACAAAAGGCCGTGATCACACTGTGTGATCGCCGGCCCTGACTGTTCTTACAAACGCTTAGTTTTGTTGTGCGTTGATGTAATCAACTGCTTGCTGAACAGTGGTGATTTTTTCAGCGTCTTCATCAGGAATTTCAGTTTCAAATTCCTCTTCAAGAGCCATTACTAATTCAACAGTATCAAGCGAATCTGCGCCAAGATCGTCTACGAATGATGATGTACTGGAAACTTCATCTTCTTTAACGCCCAGTTGTTCTACAACAATCTTTTGTACGCGTTCTTCAATAGTACTCATGGTTTATATTTCCTCCCCGAAATAGCAGCTTTAGCTGCGGTCGGTATTGTATGAAAAAGTGATGATAGATGCCACCTTATGAAAAAAATTTCGGTAGCGCCAAAAAATCCTAATTAACTCATATACATACCACCATTCACATGGATGGTCTCGCCTGTAATATAGTTGCCTCCGGCGGATGCAAGGAATAAAACAGCCGCTGCAATGTCATCTGGACTACCTAAATCCCCTAGCGGGATCTGATCTTTCAACACCTTGCGCTGTTCATCTGGCAAGGCACGAGTCATATCGGTATCGATAAACCCGGGTGCAACTGCGTTTACGGTGATACCTCGGGAACCTACTTCTCTGGCAAGGGATTTGGTAAATCCAATCAAACCGGCCTTGGTAGAGGCATAGTTACACTGACCCGCATTACCCGTTGCACCGACAACAGAAGCGATACTGATAATGCGCCCCTTGCGTGCCTTCATCATAGTACGCATGCAGGCTTTTGACAGTCGATAAATAGAACCCAGATTGGTATCAATAACCGCATTCCAATCATCTTCTTTCATACGCATGAGCAGGTTATCTTTAGTAATACCGGCATTATTGACAAGAATGCTTGGGGCACCAAAATCAGATGTGCAAGTTTTCATCGCATTGGCGACTGAGTCTGCATCGGTTACGTTTAATACGACACCTTTGCCTTCGATACCGTTTTCTTTCATGTGGGCAGTAATGGCATCAGCACCTTTTTCGCTAGTCGCTGTTCCAACGACGGTTGCGCCATCTTTTCCCAGAGCCAATGCAATTGATTGTCCGATGCCACGGCTGGCACCTGTCACTAATGCGATTTCACCTTGTAATGACACTATCTTTCTCCCGTTATTATTTTATGCCAATGCCTTTTCAAGAGACTCCGGATCAAATACCGGAGAGGCCGTCATTGTTTTTGCAATTCGTTTGTTTAATCCAGTCAACACTTTGCCGGGGCCACATTCTACCAAATTATCCACGCCTTCGGCCTGCATTTTTTGAATTGTTTCTACCCAGCGTACCGGGCTATAAAGCTGTTGAGTCAATGCCTTACGAATACCGTCCGCATTGTCACAAGCTGTAACATCAACATTATTAATGACGGGTATAGAAGGCGTTTTAATTTCAATTTCTTGCAGTCTTTTCGCCAGTTGTTCTGCCGCTGGTTTCATTAATGCACAATGAGAAGGAACGCTGACTGGCAACAATAACGCACGTTTGGCACCATTTTCTTTCGCTAATTCAGTGGCACGTGTTACCGCCTCCTTTGAACCGGCAATCACTACCTGTCCCGGTGCATTAAAGTTAACAGCCGAAACCACATCGCCTTGTTCTGCATCTGCGCATACTTGTCTAACTGCATCATCATCCAGACCAAGAATTGCTGCCATTGCACCCTTGCCTTCTGGCACAGCTTCCTGCATAAAGCGACCACGATCCGCGACCAGAGAAACAGCGTCTTCAAATGCCATTGCGCCAGAACAAACCAGAGCAGTGTATTCGCCAAGACTGTGTCCGGCCATAAATGCGGGCGCTGGCCCATTTTTACTTTGCCATACGCGCCATGTGGCCACACCCGATGCCAACATGGCGGGTTGGGTTTTGTGTGTCAGGTTTAATTCTGTATCTGGCCCCTCTTTTACCAACTGCCAGAGATCGTAGCCAAGTACGTTTGATGCAGAAGAAAATGTATCTGTAACTTCACTGTATTGATCTGCCAATGCAGACAACATACCAACTGATTGAGAACCCTGTCCGGGGAAGATAAACGCAACTGTCATTTTTTTATTATTCCAAATTAAAACTTGTTAGAACTTAAGCAGAACTGAACCCCAGGTGAATCCACCACCAAAGGCCTCAAGCAACACTGTTTGTCCTTCTGTAATTCTGCCATCTCTTACTGCTGTATCCAGAGCAAGGGGGATAGAGGCTGCTGAAGTATTGCCATGTTTATCTACGGTTACCACAACATGATCCATGGACATTTTCAGCTTCTTCGCTGTTGCTTTAATAATTCTTATATTTGCCTGATGCGGCACCAACCAATCAATATCTGTTTTTTCCATATTATTGGCAGACAGTGTTTCATCAACAATCCTGCCAAGAGTAGTAACCGCCATCTTGAATACTTCATTACCCTGCATCTTGATATGGCCAGTGCCGTTACTAACGTTATCAAACCCTTCTGAAATACCACCATCAACTGTTAACAACTGTTCGTATGCACCATCAGCATGCAAATGGGTTGAAAGTATGCCGGGTTTATCACTGGCAGACAGCACAACCGCGCCAGCACCATCACCAAATAAAACGCAGGTAGAACGATCAGTCCAGTCAATAATACGTGATAGTGTTTCTGCACCAATCACTAATGCATTTTTTACTTCACCTGTCTTGATGAATTTATCAGCCACAGAAAGCGCATAAACAAAACCGGTACAAACAGCCTGTACATCAAAGGCAGGACTACCGTGAATATCCAGACGTTTTTGTAACAAGCAGGCCGTGCTTGGAAAAACACGATCAGGTGTGGTGGTGGCAACAATAATTAAATCAATATCAGATATCTTGATGCCCGCCGCATCAATCGCATTACGCGCTGCCTTCTCGGCCAGATCACAGGTTGTTTCGCCATCAACGACAATACAGCGTTCTTTAATGCCGGTACGATCTGTGATCCATTGATCCGTGGTATCTACTATTTTTTCGATATCGGCGTTGGTCATTACCTTTTCAGGTAAATAACTGCCTGTGCCAATTATCCTTGAATGAATCATGCTGTTTCCCTGCTACTCAGTAAATCATCTAGTTGATGAGTAATCATTTCAGGTACATTCTTTTTGATTTCATGTACGGCTTCCTTAATAGCGGTCACATAGGCAACCACATCAGCGCCACCATGACTCTTGATTACGATGCCCTGCAATCCGACAAAGGTAGCACCATTATAGTTCCGTGGGTCAACGCGCTTCTTGAATGCCTTGAGCACGGGCATAGCCAACAACCCAAGTAAACGGGTAATGAGATTACGATTAAATTCCTGCTTCATGTAATGCGTAATCATCTTGGCAACGCCTTCACTGCTTTTGAGTGCAATGTTACCAATAAAGCCATCACACACAACGACATCAACATCACCACGAAAAATTGCATCACCTTCAACAAAACCGACATAGTTTAATGAGCTGTCATTCAACATGCGTGCCGCTTCCTTGATACGTTCATTACCCTTTATTTCTTCTTCACCGATATTGAGCAGGCCGATACTGGGGTTGGCAATATTGTCTATTGCACTTGTTAATACAGAACCCATAACGGCAAACTCAAAAAGATTATCTGCACTGGAATCGACATTAGCACCCAGGTCGAGCACATGAGTGTGGCCTTTGATAGCGGGCATTGCTGAAATGATGGCTGGACGATCAATGCCCGGTAATGTTTTCAAAACATAACGTGCTGTTGCCATTAATGCGCCGGTATTTCCCGCGCTGACACAGGCGTTCGCCTTGCCTTCTTTAACCAGATTGATTGCGACGCGCATGGAAGAATCTTTTTTTCCACGTAATGCATGTGACGGGAGCTCATCCATTTCAACTTGCTGGGATGCGTGCTGGATCTCGATACGATCCATTGATGCATTGTTTTTGCTTAATTCAAGTCGAATTTTGTCTTCATCGCCTACCAATATAAGACGAAGCCCTTCCAGCTCGTTAAGAACCTGAAGGGCTGCGGGCACGACTACTTGAACGCCATGATCACCTCCCATGGCGTCTAGTGAAATCGTGGAATTCAAATGTTAGTCGTCCTTACCGGCAGCGACTTTACGACCTTTATAGTAACCGTCTGGTGTTACATGATGACGTAAATGAGTTTCACCTGATGTTGGATCAATTGACAACGTCTTTGCAGTTAATGAATCGTGTGAACGACGCATTCCGCGCGTTGAAGGTGTTCTTTTGCTTTTCTGTACGGCCATTTCAGTTCTCCTGCTATTTAATATTGAGAGTCTTAATCAAGACGCCCCTATTTCTTTACTTTCAGTTCTTCCAAAACAGAAAAAGGCGACTTCTTATCCGCTTCTGTTTCTTCAATCTCTGGCGATCCCTTTAATACTTCTTTTACTTCTTCACTACAATCACCCTCTGCATGCATGGCAACAATAGGGATCGTCAAAATCAATTCATCTTCAATAATGTCAGGCAGTGGCATTGGAGTGGTTTCAACCAATAAAGGTTCATAATCACTCGGCAAACTTTCAGCTTTCGTATCTGAAGTTACGATACCCAGTTGAAAATCTGTTGATACTTCCAGCCCGACTGCTTCCAGACAACGCTGGCAAGCCACTTCCACCTCGGCATCCAGATGACCTTTGGCGAAACGTATGCCCTGACTGTCCACGCCGAACTCTATTTCAACCCTGACAACACCCTTATCTGAGTATAATAAGGACGAAAGGCGCTTCATCTGCGCGGGTTGGAGCTCCCCTGATATCTGGCGGCCCGTGACGGCCAGATTGACAGGATCCACCAAATCTGGAAACCGTTCTGACATAAACGCGCGATTTTATACTTACCTTTATATAGAGTCAAAGCCGAAATAGAAAAAAACCTAGATTTGACATAGACATACCGAATCCAGGGCTTGACATAGAGGGCTAATTTACGTCAAATCAGCACTTCGCCATATATCTGAGTCCGGGAAGGACGAGACCTAGTCCCTTGATAAATAAAATACTAATAGCGAACCGGGGAGAAATCGCAGTCCGTATTGTACGGGCCTGCGCCGAAATGGGCATCAAATCGGTGGCTATTTATGCCGAAGCCGACCGCCATGCCCTCCACGTCAAAAAAGCCGATGAGGCCTACAATCTGGGGCCCGATACTGTTGCTGGTTACCTGAATGCCCACCGAATCGTGAATCTGGCTGTTGCTACCGGCTGTGATGCCCTGCATCCTGGCTATGGTTTTTTATCTGAAAACCCCCAATTGGCCGAGCGCTGTGAGCGCCGTGGTATCAAGTTTATTGGCCCTACGGCTGAGGTTATTCGCCGTATGGGCGATAAGACCGAAGCCCGCAAATCGATGGTTGAAGCCGGTGTGCCGGTAACACCGGGCAGTGTTGGCAATCTATCCGATGTTGAAGAAGCTGCCACACTGGCAAATGAAATCGGTTATCCCATTATGCTCAAGGCCACACTCGGTGGCGGTGGTCGCGGAATTCGTCGTTGCGATAACGAAAAAGAATTGCGCCGTAATTATGAGCGCGTCATATCCGAAGCCACCAAGGCATTTGGTAGCTCCGAAGTGTTTATGGAGAAATTCATATCCAATCCACGCCACATAGAAGTGCAAGTCATGGCGGACACTTACGGTAATGTGATTCATTTATTTGAACGTGACTGCTCTATTCAACGCCGCCATCAAAAACTGGTCGAGATCGCTCCGTCTCCACAGATCAATGAAATCCAACGTAGCATATTGGGTGATATGGCAGTAAAAGCCACCAAGACAGTCGGTTACAGTAATGCCGGGACTGTCGAGTTCCTGATGGATGATAAAAACAATTTTTATTTCATGGAAATGAATACCCGTTTGCAAGTTGAGCACACCATTACTGAAGCCATTACTGGTGTAGATATCGTGCAGGAACAGATTCGTATAGCAAGCGGTGAACGCCTGCAATATCGTCAGGAAGATATTCGTCGTCGTGGTTATGCGATTGAGTTCCGTATTAACGCCGAAGATCCGAAAAATGATTTTTTGCCCAGTTTTGGTCGTATTACACGTTACTTTGCTCCCGGTGGTCCTGGCGTGCGTACTGATGCCGCGATTTATACCGGCTACGAGATCCCGCCTTATTATGATTCCATGTGCGCCAAACTGATTGTCTGGGCACTGGATTGGGAAAGCTTGATTGCACGCGCACAACGCGCATTGAATGACATTGGTGTATATGGCGTAAAAACCACTATCCCGTATCAACTGGAAATTATTAATACTGCTGATTTCAAGCGCGGTAGATTCAATACCGGTTTTGTTGAATCTCATCCAGAGCTGATTAATTATTCAGTACGACGTCCGCCACGCGAACTCGCAGCAGTCATTGGTGCCGCGATTGCCGCACATATGGGGCGGTAATGAATGATGTTGAAACTTACAAACTAAAAGAACACAATTAACAATAATATGGCCAAAGTTAATATAACAGACACAATCTTGCGGGATGCGCATCAGTCATTGATTGCGACTCGCATGCGCACAGAAGACATGCTGCCAATCTGTAGCAAGCTGGATAAGGTCGGATTCTGGTCGCTGGAAGTTTGGGGTGGTGCTACTTTTGATTCCTGTGTGCGTTTCTTAAGAGAAGACCCATGGGAACGTCTACGCAAATTACGTGAAGCACTGCCTAATACACGCTTACAAATGTTATTACGTGGTCAGAACCTGCTTGGTTATCGTCACTACTCTGATGATGTAGTAAAGGCGTTTGTTGAGCAATCCGCTAAAAACGGAATCGATGTTTTTCGAATCTTTGATGCCCTGAATGATCTGCGTAATCTAGAAGTATCAATTGATACCGTCAAGACCACGGGGAAACATGCGCAAGGTACGATCAGCTATACTACCAGCCCGGTTCACAATATTGAACAATTTGTTGAAATGGCCAAACAACTCGAATCAATGGGTTGTGACAGTATTGCTGTTAAAGATATGGCCGGACTACTTACTCCTATTATGGCCGGTGAACTGGTTAAAGCCATTATCTCTGAGGTTAAAATTCCTGTTCATGTACACTCGCACGACACATCTGGTCTTGCCGCTATGTGTCAGTTAAAAGCCATCGAGAATGGTTGTTTGCACATTGATACAGCCATTTCCACATTTTCTGGCGGTACCAGCCACCCACCTACCGAAAGTATGGTGGCAGCACTGAGCGGTTCCGAGTTTGACACTGAACTCGATCTCGAATTGCTGCAGGAAATCGGTATGTATTTTTATGGTGTACGCAAAAAATATCATCAGTTTGAAAGCGACTTTACCGGTGTAGATACGCGTGTACAGGTTAATCAGGTGCCCGGTGGCATGATGTCTAATCTTGCCAATCAATTAAAAGAGCAAGGCGCTATTGACCGCATGAATGATGTGCTGGATGAAATCCCGAGAGTACGCGCTGATCTGGGCTACCCACCTCTCGTTACACCAACATCACAAATTGTTGGCACACAAGCCGTGCTTAATGTGTTAACTGGCGAACGTTATAAAAACATTACCAATGAAGTGAAGTTTTATCTGCAAGGCCGTTATGGGAAAGCACCAGGTGAAGTTAATGCCATGGTGCGTCAAAAAGCGATAGGTAACGAAGATGTGATCGATTGTCGCCCTGCCGACATGCTCAAGAATGAAATGTCTACTTTACACGATGAAATTAAAAAATTGGCCAAGACAGACGAAGATGTACTTACTTATGCCATGTTCCCGGAAATTGCGCGCAAGTATCTGGAAGAGCGTGAAGCCGGCACACTTGAGCCCGAACCACTCGAACCTATCCCTGCTCAAGGAAGCGAAGGCGGATTGTGCGGGGTTGCACCAACAGAGTTCAATGTCACCATGCATGGTGAAACTTACAATATCAAGGTAACCGGTACCGGTCATGAAAAACAGGCATTACGTCCATTCTTCCTGACAGTGGATGGTGTTCCCGAAGAAATTATGATGGAAACACTGGGGGAAATGGCACCTGAAGGTATGCCCGCATCAGGTAAGGGCAGTAAATATCCTCGTGCGACCAAACCCGGACATGTCACCACTTCAATGCCCGGCACGATTGTAGATGTGCTTGTTAACGAGGGTGATGAAGTTAAAGAAGGTGATCCGGTGCTAGTCACTGAAGCCATGAAAATGGAAACCGAAGTCCAGGCGCCTATTTCAGGAAAAGTAACCTCTGTACATGTATCTAAAGGTGACAGCGTCAATCCTGATGAAGCATTGCTTGAGATTGAATAATATAAGGCGCCAAGGAATTCAATCATTGTCATTTCGACCGAACAAAGTGAGCGGAGAAATCTCTCCTGAATTATGAAGCTCGTTCTCGCATCTACTTCCCCTTTTCGTAAGGAACTCCTGCAACGACTGGATATCCCTTTCGATACAGTTTCACCGGATATTGATGAATCAGCACAACCGGGCGAAACACCGGAACAACTCGTTGCCCGTTTATCAGAGCAAAAAGCCAAAGCCGTTGCTGAACAATTCCCGGATGCATTGGTGATTGGTTCTGATCAGGTCGCCACACTGGATGACAATATTATTGGCAAACCAGGCGATCATGAAAATGCCATGAAGCAATTGAAAAATGCATCTGGCCGCAAAGTCGTATTTTTTACCGGTTTGTGTCTGTTAAATACCAAGACCGGTAACACGCAGATGGAAGTTGTTCCTTTCAGTGTTACATTCAGAAATCTGTCCGAACAACAAATCGACACTTACCTGGAAAAAGAACAGCCTTACAACTGTGCTGGCAGTTTTAAGTCCGAGGGTTTGGGGATCACCTTGTTTGAAAAAATGGAAGGTGATGACCCTAATAGCCTGATTGGATTACCCTTAATCCACTTGGTCAGCATGTTGAAAAATGAAGGTATTAACGTCTAGTTTTCCTTATTCATGTTGTCTCTAAAAGATATTGATCTGTAGTAATACTTCTACAATCAGCCCGTAATAACCCTGTTTTTCTTGTCTATAATTAATACATATCAGTATTGAAACAAGGAGATGCTATGCGTATTAACAGAGTCGGGTTACCCCTCTTATTACTACTGACTTCCAGCCTGTTTATGACCACCCCATCTGCCAACGGAATTGAGCGGGTCAAAATACTGGCTGGTAATTGCTCAACTTGTCATGGTCCACAAGGTCAAGGTTATGAAGTTATTCCAAGAATTGGCGGTCTCGACAAGGACGATATTTTGAAACTTCTGAAGGATTTTAAATCAGGTGAAGAGACTTCCACCATCATGGATCGCCACGCAAAAGGTTATACACAACAAGAAATGGAACAACTAGCAGACTATTTTTCAAAAATGGAGTGAACCATGACTATCAAAAAATTATCTCGTAGAAAATTTATTGAGGCATTGGGTACTGCCGGTGCCATTTCTGTCGTGCCATGGTTGCCAGCCAATATTGCACAGGCAAAAAGTGCAGGTCGGATTATTATCGTTGGCGGCGGTTATGGTGGCGCGACCTGTGCCAACTATTTACGCCAATACGATCCTGGGCTGGAAGTCGTTATGGTAGAAGCCAGCAAAAAAATTGTTACCTGTCCGTTCAGTAATACGGTAATCGGTGGCATATATAAAATTAACCAGCTAACTCATGGTTATGGTGGATTGAAAAAGAACGGTGTTAAAGTCATTAATGATCTGGTTACAAACATCGACCCTTCAGAAAAAAAGATTCGTCTCAAAAGTGGCGAAACCCTGAAATATGATCGTCTGGTAATATCACCCGGTATTGATTTTAAATGGGAGCTGATTGACGGTTATGATGAAGCTGCAAGCCGCATTGTACCTCATGCATGGAAAGCGGGGGAACAAACAGTATTGTTACGCAAACAACTGGAAGCCATGCCAGATGGTGGGAAGGTTCTGATCGCAACCCCTCCTAAACCATTCCGTTGCCCCCCCGGCCCCTATGAACGCGCTAGTCTGATCGCGCATTACCTTAAAAAACACAAGCCAAAATCAAAAATAATTATTCTTGATGCGAATAAAAAATTCTCCAAGCAGGGTTTATTTACTCAAGGTTGGAAAAAACTTTATCCGGGTATGATTGAATGGATACAGGGTAGTGATACAACAGAGATAGAAAGTCTGGATGTTAAATCCAGGGTGTTAAAAACAACCTTTGGACAAACTTTCAAAGCTGACGTGATGAATGTTATTCCTGCACAAAAGGCCGGGGTGATTGCTCATCGTACTGATCTGGTTAATGAATATGGCTGGTGTCCTGTTGATCAACGCACCTTTGAATCCACGAAACATAAACATATCCATGTTATTGGTGATGCCAGTGTTGCAGGTGCAATGCCTAAATCAGGTTACTCTGCCAATAGTCAGGCCAAAGTCTGTGCGGCAGCCATTATTTCCAGCCTGCGCAGTGTTCCCATGCCGGAACCAGCATACAGTAATACCTGTTATAGTCTGATTTCACCTGACTATGGCATTTCAGTTGCGGCGGTTTATCGACTGAAGGACAACAAAATAGCAAAAGTCAGTGGTGGCGTGAGCCCTACCAAGGCCAGTAAACGTTTCCGCAGGGATGAGGCTGATCATGCAAGAGATTGGTATCGAGGTGTTGTGGAAGACAGTTTTGCCGCAAAGGTTAAAATATAAAAGATCTCCGATAACTAAAAATATTTAGCTGGCCGGAATTTATTCCGGCCAGTATTTTGTTTTTATTCCACTGCCCAAATCAGCATCAATCAATCGCTGTCTGACCTCTAATAATCTCTCGATTAGCTTGGGTTCATATCCTTCATAAGCATCGGCATCTGGCACACGATTAACAACGACACCTAATAATTCAGTAATTGCGTTACCGATCGAGTTTTGACTGATAGTGACAATCAGCTTGCCATCATCATTGCGATAAATAAGTTGCTTGAATGCTGGCTGCCAACGAATAGCATTCGCATACTTGGCATCCGTAATACAGCGTTCCCTGACTTTTTTTGCTGTCGCCATAAAATCATTGTTGAACAACAAAATATTTTCCACATTGTCCGGAAAATAAACATCAGGAAGTATGTCTGCATTACGCGTAGATACTTGCGTAAAGAAGGTGCGGTAGAAATCGATAAATCCTTTCAGGATATCATCATATTCTTTCCAGAACTGGATATCCTTTAATGAGTCTGCGCCCCCCTGAATTTCCCAGCATGGCAACCCTTGCGGATAATTTGTTAATCCAAGACGGGATTCATCTCCGCTCATGGGTTTGAGTATTTTTAATTTTAATGCGCGATTAAAGAAGTCACGATACACATCACGCATGTATTCCTGAAATAAACTGTGCTGGCCGCCATCGGTCAGGTTGGGGTTGGCTTTGTCAGCGGTTTTGGCCTCTGACAATGATTTATTATCAAACACAATAAAATGATTATGTAGCATCCGAATACTGGGCACACCCGGTGATGTCAGCGGCCAGGTTGCATCCAGACTAGCCTCACCTGCCAATACTAAATGCTTACCAGGATCAGGATACTGTTCCAGCATGTATTCAATAATGATCTGGTTCATTCTATTCCAGACATGTTTTACATTATCCGGAACCTGTGTGCGACGCACAGGACGTCCAAGTGGGTTCAGAATAACGTTGGAAGTATTGTAGATAATAGAAGTGTCGAATTCATTACTGTGCCCCAGCGCTTTCCTGTAAAGCAACAGGTTTTCAGGATTGCTTAACAGCCCGTTATTCTGCACGAGGTCATTTAAGTTCTCTGTACTGTTGAAAAACTCATTAGGCTTCATCCCTTCCGGTACATCTAACGGGATAGGACGAAATGGAATAACTATTTCTCTTGGGCAAGACTTCATAGCAGTGTTTTATAAAATATAAATTCAGGATGTCTGTTCAAACAAAGAAAGGAGTATTTTAACTATTCTGCAATAAACTAACAATATCAAGATAACTGATTTTTGTATTCATAAGCCTCTATAATATATTTTGATATGTGCTTTATTGAAGCAGTAAGCGGCTTTATTTCTTGATGATGATTGTTTTTTATTGCGTCTTCAATATAGCATGCTACCTCACTCAACTCCGGGTAACCAATAGTGCCACCAAGACCTTTCATCATGTGCACTAACTTACCTAAATCAGACCATCGTTGTTCTTGCTCTGCCTGTACGATTTCATTAATTCGATTAGGTATTTCATTGATAAACTTTTGGACAAGAGCATGGTACTCAGGAGAATCTTCCATTGATTCTATTTTCTGCTCATTGATCTCAAACACTTCATTTGAAGGCTCTAAATATCTGGATAAGACCCTGACAAAATTCTCCTTCTCAATCGGTTTGGTAAGGTAATCATCGGCTCCAGCAGCTGTACTACGTTCCATGTCCTCTTTTAATACATTTGCGGTTAAAGAAATAATAACCCCCTCATAGCCGTCATTTCTTAATGCTTGTGTTGCTTCCAGTCCATCCATTTCAGGCATTTGCATGTCCATTAAAATAGCATCGTATTTTTCATTCTTGCCCATTTCATAGGCTTCAAGACCATTGTCTGCGGTCAATACATCAAGCCCAAGTTTCTCAAGATATAATTTGATCAGTTTTTGATTTACCTGGTTGTCTTCTGCAAGAAGAATACGGCCTGAGAACAGTTTCTGAAGTACTGCCTGATGACCCTTGTTGTTTTCTTTGTTTTCTACAATGCCAACATTAGAAAATACGGCCTGTTCACCTGCATCAACCATCGCTGTAAACACACTGCCTTTCCCTTCATTGCTGACAGCAGTTATTGTTCCACCAAGCAATTCAGCAAGGCTTTTTGAAATCGCCAACCCCAAACCTGTCCCGCCAAATCGCCGACTTGTAGTCGAATCCGCCTGTGAGAATCTTTGAAAAAGTTTTTTTATCTGTTCTTTTGATATTCCTATGCCTGTATCACATACAGAGAAACACACAAGGTTGGACTCTTCCTGTGATCTAACAATAAGCTTAACGCTGCCTTTCTCGGTAAATTTAATCGCATTACTGCATAAATTGAGTAAGATTTGTTTTAGTCTAAGTGGATCAGTTAATATCTTTGAAGGTAGAGGATACTCATACTCAACTTCAAATTTAATGCCCTTGGGTTCTGCAAGGGTAGACGCGAGCGCTTCTATGGATGAAATAACATCGTAAAGCAAAGTGTCTTGTTTATCGACTTCCAGCTTTCCTGATTCTACTTTTGAAAAATCAAGAATATCATTAATGATTTGCAGTAGATGATGGCTTGTTGTTGTTACTGTTTTTGCAAGCTCCTTACTTTCCTGAAGCCCCTTGCTTTCCTGTATTAATTCTGAGTAGCCGATAATTGCTGTAAGCGGTGTCCTTATCTCATGACTCATATTCGCCAGGAACAAACTTTTAGCCTCGTTAGCAACTTCGGCTGAACTTTTTGCTTTTTCCAGTTCTATTGTTCTTCTGGTTATCCGTTTTTCCAGTTGCAGATTGCTATCAGATGATGCTTTCTTGAGCTCGTAACTTTCCAGAACATTTGCGACACTAAATATAATAAGTGAAACCAAATTGGTAACAAGATCATTAGTATGGCTTTCTTCTTTATCAAGAACAGCCACAAACATTCCTCTAACTCTTGTTTGAGTCGCTATGGCCTGCATTAAAAAAGCACTATCATGATCTCCAGTCTTGACAACCACTGGTCTTGATTGCCCTAATACCCATGCGAACGTGCCCTTTTCAATTAAATAATCAACCTCTTTATTCAAGTAAGAGGCTAATTCTATTGGTTCACAATTAGTGCAGGTAAAATTAAAGTCATTTTCGTTTACCAGAAAGAAACCACTTGCCTTGAATTTGATTAATTTGCTTAATCTCTTCTGTGCTTCAGCGAGTAATTCATCGATTGTCACATCCTTGTTTAGAATCGCATAAAAATCAGAGATTCCTGATGCGACCTCTAGTGCATGGGTAGCCCATTCCGTTTCTTTAAGACTGGCATCCTCCTCTTCTCTATTTATATTATTATATGTTTCCATTATGTCTCTGGCTCTCACTGACTTTTCATCAGATACCTTCTGGCAATATAAACTCAAGCACATCATTGAATTGCCATTCAAACTGCTTTAACACCTGTGACAAAACAACTTCTGATAACCCAAGATGCTCCCAGGCTTTCTCATCCAGTTTTGGAGTAAATCTTTCACCACTACTACCTATCTGCAGTGAATTAGCAATCAAATCAGCCACATGAACACATGATGCTTCCACACGATATTGTTCTGATATTGATGGTTTATGGTGAAGCCTGACTGCTTCTGCCGTGCTTTCAGGCAGTTTCCATTGTTTGAGTAGAGCACCACCCACTTCAGCGTGATTAAAACCAAGAATATTATTTTCAGAGTCATATCCCAGTGCTGAATTTTTTTGAGAATAATCAAATATATTTTTTGATTCATCAGGCAATTTCACAAAAATAATCAATTTTCCAATGTCATGCAACAAGCCAGCAACAAAATATCGTTCAACATTTTTTTCTCTAAGAAATGTGGCAAGTATTCTTGCGATAAGACCACAGGCAACACTATGCAGCCAGAATGATTTCATATTAACGACATCATCAGGAATTCCCTTGAACATTTGTAACACGGAAGTTGCATATGTAAGATCACAAAGTTGCTTTGTCCCGATGATTGTGACGGCTCTGTTCACGCCGTCTATTTTTGAAGGGAATCCATATAGAGCGCTATTTGCAATTTTCAGCAAACGTGCGGCCAATGCCGCGTCATCACTAATGATCTTTGCAATTTTATTGCTTGAGCAAGTAGGATCGTTAACAGCATTATTCAGCTTTTCGCATACTGAAGGCAATGATGAAACACTGCCTGTTTCTTTAACCAGTCTTTCAGCTGTCCAGGCCATTTTTAATATCCGTCTTGGTTAAGGCATCAATATTTCTCTTGAGTAGCAACCTGTGTAATTCAGCTATTAATGGATGCTCCATATTTACATGTATCATCATTGATGCCAGCTTTGCTTCTTCTTTTTCCAGCAACTCTGGTGGAACAGCTACTTTCTCATGAATAGCTTCATTCGACTCAACTTCAGCTTCAACCACTCCCCACTGTTTAAATAATTTGATGTGTTTCTCGGTTAACTCTGCCCCCTTCGGAAGCAATATTCGGCCAGTTAAGTGCATAGCATCAGCGCCCAGCTTCATACCCGGCTCAAGTTCATCTATGGAAAGTTTTATAATGTTCATTTTTTGAGGCTTTATTAACTAGGTGTTTAATCGGCAATACGACGTGTTATTTCCCCTATACAAAAAAGGCTTAACCATACGACCAGCTTTGTTTAATTCATTTAACGCTTTTTTATGCGTAAAAAACCCGGCTTTTTAAGTGGGTCTCAATAATTTGTTAAAAAAGCAATAAAGAAATGCTTATTTCAGATTGGCTCCATCAAGACCTAGTTGAGATGAGAAGGCATTTGCCATTGCCATTCCAAGGCGATCAGTGAAACGCTGGAAGTAATCGGGACGTACCGTGAAATCCTTGATATATTCTTCGCCAATCACTTCGCGTGCAACATGACTCGCACTGCCAAGTGCATCAACCAAACCGAGTTCAATACCCTGCTCGCCAGTCCAGATCAGACCACTAAACAAACGGTCGTTGTATTTAAGGCGATCGCCACGACCTTTTTTAACGACATCAATAAACTGTTGATGAATATTACCCAGCATGCCCTTGATGTGTTTTACGTCTTCCTCTTTTTGAGGAGAAAATGGATCAAGGAAGCCTTTGCTTGTACCCGACGTCATCAAACGCCGCTCAACACCGAGCTTTTCCATTGCGCCAACAAAACCAAAACCATCCATGAGCACTCCAATAGAGCCAACAATACTGGCCTTGTCTGCATAAATTTCATCTGCGGCAACCGCAATGTAATAACCGCCTGATGCACATACATCAGCAATTACTGCATAAAGAGGAATATCTGGATATTCTTCACGTAAACGACCAATTTCATCATTCACGTAACCTGCCTGCACTGGACTACCGCCGGGACTGTTAATCCGAATAATAACGCCTTGTGTACGATCATCTTTAAACGCAGCGCGTAATCCGGTAATGATAGTGTCGGCATTGGCTTGTGCGTTATCTGCAATCACGCCCTGTATTTCCACTAACGCAGTATGATCTCCTAATTTAAGACCAGTCTCACCTTTCTTTTCTGCCATGAAGACAAAAAATATCAGAAATAGATAACCAAACATCAGTAATTTGAAAAAGATACCCCAACGACGTGTACGACGTTGTTCAGTAACGGCGGACAACGCCAGCTTGTTCAGAGTTTCACGTTCCCAGTTTTCATTATTCTGTTCAGGCACTTTCCGTCCTCCAGTCCAATTATCTTCACTCATGTGCTTACAACTCCTTGGTAACTCACACCATTATAGTCGGTTAGCTGGCTTTTGTGATTTTGTCCGAAAATCTGGATGACAGGACATTTTCCAGCTCAGTAATGCTCTGCATACATGCGACCGGCTCATAGGCCATGAGCTTCTCCTGGCTATGCACGCCATAACAACAGGCAACACGGGGTACATCAGCATTACGCGCCATTTCCATATCGTAGGCGGTGTCACCCACCATCACCGCTTCCTGTGGTTTTATCTGCAACTCTTCCAGTAGCTCATTCAGCATTTGCGGGTGCGGCTTGGATTGAGTTTCATCGGCACAACGGCTGGCATGAAACATGTCCTGTAAATCATAATTATTAAATGCGCGTTCCAATCCGTTTCTGCCCTTGCTGGTCGCAACCGCTAACAAGTAATCCTGCGTCTTGAGAGAATTAATTACATCCAGCGCGCCAGGATAAAAATCGGAGCTATTTGATTTATCAAAAAAGTAATCACGGTAACTTTCAATAAATTTCAAACGTTCATCCTGTTCACAATCAGGAAACAAGGCAAGAATGGCCTCATGCATACCCAACCCAATAATATGGCGAATAGCATTTACATCTTTATGCTCATACTGCATATCACGGATTGCGCCCTGCATACTATTAACAATATGATCGATGGAATCCATCAAGGTCCCATCCCAATCAAAAATAATTAATTTTAATTCTGAAATATTCATTAACTGCCTTCATCTAATTTATCGAGTACTGCACGTAAGTCTTCTGGTAACGGCGCGCTCACATCTATCTCTTTTCTCGGCTCTTCCAGTACAAAGCTCAAGGAATGAGCATGTAAAAACAGCCTTTTCAGCCCTTGTTTACGTATTTTTTTATTGAATTCCCTGTCACCATAACGGTCATCTCCCGCTACCGGATGTCCGCTGTGCGCCGC
>DAOVJZ010000095.1 GCA_030632035.1 Granulosicoccaceae bacterium
CCCAATTACCGCCATCGGCGGGATTATTGTCGTGATCGTGGTCACGGTGATGCACGGTCAACTCTTGCAGGTTCTGGCGGTTAAACTCGCGACTACACCGACCGCAAATATGCGGATACATCTTTAACGCCTTTTCGCGATAGCCTTTACTGCGCTGGTCCATACCACGCCGCGCTTCGGCGACGACTTTGTCCAGCTTGTCATTTCCTGGTTTCACCATACCGGCCCCCACGCTACTGTGGAATCTAACATATCAAACACCTTCAACTGTATAAATCACCAATAGTTTATAACTGTTACCTGCTTTAATGCTAATCGTATCTTCTGCCGCATTCGCAGATTCAACGCACAACATCTTCAGGTATCCATCTTTACCCAAATCACCCATTTTTTCAGCAACCTGTTGCCAGGGATTCCAGACAACCGTTGATTGACTGCCCTGTTTTTTAATAATTATTTTCCTTTGCTTGTTATCAATGATGATGTCATCCGGTGTTTGCACATACACACGATCAACTTCTGTATTGAAGGTGATCGGCCCTGTTTGTGTTTTACGTTTAAAGCTATCTGGTTTATCAAGATAATCTTTACCTTCAAGACCATACACGGTGGTGTTGGTCACATCGTCAACACTAAAATAGGTATGCAGTGCCTGCCCGATGGTGATCGACTGATCGCTATGGTTAAAGGTGGTCAGTTCGAGTGTTAAGGTTTTACCAATCGTTAAGCGGTATTCAGCTACCGTTGAATGTGGCCACATAGCCTGCATGTCTTGATCAAGCTGACTGGTCTCCAGTTTAAATGTAATTTGTGTTTCACCTGTGGGTAATGGCTGTGTGTGAATAACCTGCCACAATGAAGTACGGGCAAAACCATGTGCGGGATAGGCGACATTATTTTCATGTGCCCCAAACCAGGGCCAGCAAATTGGGATACCCCCGCGCAATGACTTACCTTGCGTGAATGTGGCCGCGTCCGATACCCAGATCACCTCATCTTCACCAACAGGTATCCAGCTCAGTACATGTGCCCCTTGCAGGCTGATACTGGCACTCGCCTGTTCATTTTGAATTTCAACCACCGGGATATCACCCTTGCCTGTTTTAAAATAAAGGCGATGATTCCCGCTTTGGAAAGAAAAACTATTATTTAAGTGTTCTATGCCGGGTGACTTCATATTGATTTAAAAACAGGAAACAATGTGATCTTAATCTGATTCTACAGGTCCAAGTTCATTTACCATCTTCAATAATTCATTCGTTATTGCAATCAATTCTTCAAGTAAATTTGGTGAGATTTCAAGATGCCCCTCATACTCCGCCAGGTTACGTTGTTTATGGCATTGATCCAGAACACGCCACTTTGCATTCTCTAAACCAACGGTATGTTGTAAACACTGAAACACAAGATAACGATTATCAGAACGATAACCATGCCAACGCATAGCCGCTAATGCTAATGTATGTGCAGCACCATAGGCTGATAAAAACCTGCCATCTTCAGATAAACCTTCAACTTTTGTATCCTGCAATCGTCTTTTTGCAGAACCCACCATGCCGTCAAACTCCTTTTGATCGGGTAACTCTGTTTTAAGTTTTCCAATTTTTACAAGATTATCCAGATTTTCTAATGACATCCTCACTCCCTTTTATCCATATCTTTGGCTGTTCCATCAGCCTCGTTAGAAATGCATTTTTTTCTTTTAGTTTCTTTTGGATTTGTTTCTTATTATATATTGTCGGATTAACGGGTCGCCCCAGTGATTCTTCAGCATCAGATAATAACTCCATTAGATCGGCATAGGCTAACGATTCTGTCACCACCATCAGGTCAATATCACTGCTTGCCGTATCCTCACCCTTCGCTATCGAACCATATATAAAAGCCTGATCAATGTGATTCTCAACGGACTCCAACGCATTTCTTATCACATCTGCAATACCAAATGTTTTTCTAACTATGCTTACCAAATCAGTATAAACCGGATTGTCAGCATTGGCCTGATAATAGAGCTGGTTCCCCTCTTTTTTGGCTACCAGCAAACCGGCAGAAACCAACCGCTCCAACTCACGTCGAATCGTACCCCGTCCCATATCAGCCCAGCGTACAATCTCATTGGTATAAAAACTCTTGTTCGGATTGCCATAGAGCAAACCCAAAACACGCTGTTGTGTTTTGGTAAATAAGGCATCACCTATTGCTGTTACTTGCATACCCAAACCTGTCAAAGGACCCATTTTGGGTACTATAGACCCCATTTTGGGTCTTTTCAAGGTTTGCGTTTATTAATGTTGAAACAAGCCCATCAATGCAACGGAGTAAAATCCACCTGCACCTGTTTCCGGTATTCCTCATCAAAGCTAAACTCGATCGAAAAATTTCCTTCGGTACCATCGATCTTGACCTGCTTTAACTCAGGCAAACGAGTTGCGAGCCAGGAACATAATGCCGCAGCCAGAGATTCATTATTTGTTTTAATGGCATGCGCGAGATTACTGGCAACAAACTTTGCACGTGCATCCAGATCAGGCTCTGCTATCGATTCCTCGCCCAAGGTAATACCCGCATCCATCTTCTCATCCATCTTGTCCAGAGAAAGCGCATGATGATCGGACAGAGGTTTGTCCCTGTCATATTCCAGTTGTGCGATGCCGTTTAACAAAACAGCCATGATGTTAGCCATACTTCACCTTTTTTCTAAATATTTACCATATGCACGACATTTTAACATGGAGTCTGCTTTGCGGCCTGTTTCTTTCCATATCACGTTTAGCAAAGCAGGTACTCCCCGTGCCTTCCTGACTATCAACACCGATTCCGGTATTGAACAGATCAGCCAACCTTTTGCTAATAGTAAGCCCCACCCTTAATAATTTCAGGGTATATATTTCTGCCAAATGACCAATATATTAACAACGAATATAAAGTATATGAGATAGGCATAATATGTCAGAAGCTACCGCTCAAGACGTTAATAAACCAGGGTATTCAGAACATTATCTCTGGATCCGGTGGCTAATTATAACGCTGACAATAGTGGTTACTCTCCCCCTGCTCTCCACAGCCATATTTAATACCTGGATACCTGACTGGCGCTGGGAAAATATTCCCGTACATGCCGTCATCGAAGGAATGGGGACACTAGCCGCCTTCATTATATCCAGTTTAATTTTTAGTTTAGTTAGCCGTGAAGAAATATCGCGACAATATCTTTGGGTTGTTTTTGCCCTGGTTGTGATGGGTACGTTAGATGGCTTTCATGCACTTCTTAATCCTGGCCAGTCATTTGTATGGCTGCATAGTATTGCTACCGCATTAGGCGGCATCCTGTTTTCAATGGTATGGATACCGTTACCAAAACTTTCATCAAAACAGATTCTTAAAATCTGTTTGTTCATATTGTTTGTCTCAACGGTATTAGGCATATTCTCCGTTACTCACTCCGAATATTTTCCGGCAATGATTACAGCTGGCAGTTTCACCTTTGCTGCAAAAATTGTAAACATGTCCGGTGGTATTGGCTTTATTATTGGCACAGCCTACTTTGCCTATCAGTATATAAAAAGAGGACATGAAGAAGGTGTGATTTTTGCAAACCACTGTCTGTTATTTGGTGTTGCGGGTCTATTGTTCGAGATATCGGTACTCTGGGATGCAGGCTGGTGGGCATGGCATATGTTACGTTTTACTGCATACCTTGTTGTCGTTGTTTATTTCCTTCAGCAATTTCATACATTACATGGCTTTCTTCAAAAAAGTAAAGATGATGTAAAGTTATTACTGGAAAGTAGTGGAGAAGGAATTTATGGCGTTAACGAGAAAGGTAAGTGCATGTTTGCTAATAAAAAAGCATTGGAAATGACCGGTTATAACAACTCGGAAGAATGGTTAGGTGTAAACATGCATGATTTAATTCATCACAGTTACCCTGATGGCTCAGCCTATAATGTTAAGAACTGTCGTATCTATGAAGTCCTGGTTAGCGGATATGGAAACACGGTCGATGACGAGGTGTTTTGGCGAAAAGACGGAAGCAGTTTTCCCGTAGAATACAAAGCTTTTCCAATGCTACACGATAATAAAATACTGGGCTCTGTCGTTAGCTTTTCAGATATCACGGAAAGAAAAAGAGCAGAACAGGAATTAAAGGAGGCAAAATCACTTCTGGAACACCGTGTTCAACTTAGAACCACGGAGCTTGAACAGGCTAATAGAACCTTGTCAGAATCAATCGTCAGTCTCGAAGAAGCAAAATCAGTTGCGGAACAGGCAAATAATGCAAAAACTGTCTTTTTATCCAGTATGAGTCATGAACTGCGTACACCACTGAATGCAATACTGGGCTTCTCGCAACTCCTTGAGATGGATAACAACAACCCGGATAATACAGATAATATTAATGAAATACTGAGTGCAGGCAATCACCTTTTAGAACTCATTGGTGACATTCTGGATCTATCGCAAATAGAATCAGGAGAGATCATGCTTGACCTTGAGCATACACAAGCATTCAACGCACTGGACGAAGCAATACAAATGATCTTACCCATAGCCAAACAACAAAACATAACCGTTAACACTGATGCCGTATTAGATACCCCCACACCTCAGGTTATTAATACTGATAAAACACGTCTTAAACAAATATTAATAAACCTGTTATCGAATGCTATTAAATATAATACCAAGGATGGCTATATTAGTATCAAGACTGAAATATACGACAACAAATTACGTATCAATATACAAGACACAGGTCATGGCATTACAGAGGAAAACATTAAAAAATTATTTGAACCCTTTAACCGGCTCGGCGCTGAAAGCAGCAATATAGAAGGGACAGGTATTGGACTGATTATTTGTAAAAAACTGGTTGAAAAAATGGGCGGCCAGCTAGGTGTTGAAAGCACTATAGGCAAAGGAAGTACATTCTGGGTGGAATTACCGACATTGCAATGACACCCCTCGCCTAATAGTCATTCCCTCACTCCCAGGGATTTATGCCCTGTGGGTAGGGGGAATATCAATCCGATTGTTCAGCAATTTTCTTACTGAACTCGGCATACTTCTCCAGGGTCTCGCGTTCCATATCCCTATCTGCCACCGAGATAAAGCGACGGATCTCATCGGCCGCCTCTTCATAGCGCCCCTGTTGCCACAGCGTGTTGAATAGCGCAATCGACAGCATACCCGAACCCGGCTCTGCCAGGATCAAACGCTCATATACCATCTCGGCCTCGGCATATTTTTTCTCATAAAAGTAGACACCACCGAGAATCAACATCGCCGTCAGGTTATTCGGATCTTCCTTTAACACTTCCAGCAAGATGAGACGTGCATCTTCACCGAGCCCCGCTTCCAACAGAGTCTTTGCCTTTTTTAGCCTTGTTTCAGTATCATTCATAAAATATTATTCCCATCATGCCGGCGAAAGCCGGTATCTCCCTTCCCTGTCATTCCGACCGAACAAAGTGAGTGGAGGAATCTCGGTTTATTAAGTGAGATTTCTCGATTCGTTTTACTCACTCGAAATGACAAAAAATTAATTATTTACAACCCATCAACCACGGCATTTAATGTCGCACTCGGGCGCATGACCTGCGATACCTTTTGTTTATCCGGACAATAATAACCACCCAGTTCAACCGCCTTGCCCTGCACACTGTTTAACTCTTCCACGATCTTGGCTTCATTACTGGTGAGCTGTTCAGCCACGGGCGTAAACATCGCTTTGAGTTCACTGTCATCATCCTGCTCGGCCAGTGCCTGTGCCCAATACAGGGCAAGATAAAAATGACTGCCGCGGGTATCAAGTTCGCCGACCTTGCGTGAAGGTGATTTGTCATTACTCAGGAACAGGCCGTTGGCCTTATCCAACGCGGCCGCCAACACCTTGGCCTTGGCGCTGTCGGTTTTAATCGCCAGGTCTTCAATCGATACCGCCAGTGCCAGAAACTCACCCAACGAATCCCAACGCAAATGGTTTTCTTCGATCACCTGTTGCACGTGTTTGGGTGCCGAACCACCGGCACCGGTTTCAAACAAACCGCCACCTGCCAGCAAGGGCACTATCGATAACATCTTGGCACTGGTACCCAGCTCAAGGATCGGGAACAAGTCCGTTAAATAATCACGCAACACGTTACCGCTCACCGAAATCGTATCCTTGCCTGCCTTCA